>CAYNJD010000232.1:0-2610 GCA_964397355.1 uncultured Mycobacterium sp.
GGCGCTGGACTGCCCGGTGATGCACGACGATCAGCACGGCACCGCGATCGTGGCATTGGCGGCCCTGATGGGTGCGGCCAAGGTGCTCGGCCGTGACATCTCGTCGCTGCGGGTGGTGGTCTCCGGTGCCGGAGCGGCGGGCGTGGCCTGCGCCAATATCCTGATGTCGGCGGGTATCTCGGAGTTGATCGTGCTGGACTCGCGGGGTGTGCTGCACCCGGAGCGCACCGACATGAACGACGTCAAGGCCGAGTTGGCGCAGCGCACCAACCCCGGCGGCTGCACCGGTGGCCTGGCCGAGGCGCTTGCCGGCGCCGACGTCTTCCTGGGTGCCTCCGGCGGGGTGGTCCCCGAGGAGCTGATCGCGTCGATGAACCCGGGCGGGGTGGTGTTCGCGCTGTCCAACCCCGACCCGGAGATTCACCCCGACCTGGCCGCCAAGTACGCGGCGGTGGTCGCGACCGGCCGCAGCGACTTTCCCAACCAGATCAACAATGTGCTCGCCTTTCCCGGGGTGTTCCGGGGCGCGCTGGACGCCGGTGCCCAGCGGATCACCGAGGCGATGAAGTTGGCTGCGGCGGAGGCGATTTACTCCCTCGTCGCCGACGACCTGGCGCCGGACCGCGTGGTGCCCAGCCCGCTGGACCCCCGTGTCGAACCCGCTGTCGCGGCCGCGGTCGCGGCGGCCGCCGGCTCGGTCTCCTGAGCGCGCGGTGCGCAGGCCGCCACGATATCGCCTCCGCCGGCCGGCGCTCGCGCTGACCGCCCTGCTGATCGCCGCGTGCGGCGCCCAGCCGGAGCCGCCGTCGCTGAGCGTGGGGGCCGCACCGGATCCGCAGTCGCAGCTGCTCGCCCACTTGTATGCGAGTGCCCTGCGCGGTACCGGCGTACCGGTGCGGGTGATACCGGCCGACGACCCGGTCGCCGCACTCGATGCCGGGGAGCTCACCGTCGTTCCCGGTTTCACCGGGCGACTGCTCGCCGTTTTCGCGCCCGAGTCCGCCGCGCGCTCCGACCGGCAGGTCTACTGGGCGTTGGCCGGCGCGCTGCCGGAGGGGCTCGCGGTCGGCGACTACGCCATGACCGCCGCCGACAAGCCCGTGCTGGCCGTGACGAAAGCCACCGCATCGGCCTGGGGAGACAGCGATCTGCGCACCCTGGTGCGGCACTGCGCTGGGCTGGCCGTCGGCGCTGTCGCGGGGGAGCGGGTCCCCGCTGCGGTGGGCCGGTGCCGGCCGGCGAAGACGCGCGAATTCCCCGATGACGCAACGTTGTTCGCGGCGCTGCGGGACGGAAAGATCACGGCGGCATGGACCAGCACCGCCGATCCCGGGATCCCTGACCGGGCCGTGGTGCTCACCGACGGCAGGCCGGCGCTGGTGCGCGCCGAGAACGTGGTGCCGTTGTATCGGCGCAACGTGCTGACCGAAACCCAACTGCTGGCGATCAACCAGGTGGCCGGCGTGCTGGACACCGAAGCCCTGGCCAACATGCGCCGTCGGGTGGCGCACGGCGACGATCCGCAACCGGTGGTGGACGCCTTCCTGGACGAACACCCGTTGGGGCGGTAGCGGGCCCGGTTGTCGCTGCAGGCACGGGGCTTCGCCCCGATGTGGGCGACGGAAATGGGCGCCCAGTCCGAATCTGACGACGTGACACCGGCGTGTCGCGTCGTGGAATTCCAACTCGGGGCCAGCACATCTGCGGTTGGTGTCCCGCAATTGTCGCTGCAAGCCGGGCAACACACCTTATGGTCGCCGCGGCCTTACCGGGGCATGAACTTCGGGATGACGAACGCGAACAGCCGCTGATAGCCCGACCCGGTGACCCGCGCGATCAGATCCAGTGCCCGCGCGTCCTTGCCGATCAGCACGCGGGCCCGGTTCTTGCTCACGCCCTCGAGGATCACCCGGGCGGCCTGCTCGGCGGAGGTGGCGGCCAGTCGCCGGTCGAAGAAGTCGGCCATCGCGGCGGCGTCCAGGCCTTCGGCGGTGGTGGCGTTGCGGGCGATCGCGGTCTTGATCCCGCCCGGGTGCACGGTGGTGACCTTGACCGGGTGCTTGGCCACCGCCATCTCCTGATTGAGCGCCTCGGTGAAGCCGCGGACGGCGAACTTGGCGGCGTTGTAGGCGGCCTGGCCGGGGATCGACAGCAGCCCGAACACGCTGGAGACGTTGATGACGTGGCCGTCCCCTGAGGCGATCAGGTGCGGCAGGAACGCCTTGGTGCCGTTGACCACACCCCAGAAGTCGACGTCCATCACCCGCTCGATGTCCTTGAACTCGGTGGCCGCGACGTCGCCGGAGTAGGCGATGCCGGCGTTGTTGTAGATCTGGTTGACCTTGCCGAAGTGGTCTTTGACCTCCTCGGCGTAGGCGATGAACGCTTCGCGCTCGGTGACGTCGAGGCGGTCGGCCTTGACCTGCACCCCCAGCGCGGTCAACCGCTGCTCGGTGAGGGCGAGTCCCTCGGTGTCGACGTCGCTGATCGCCAGCCGCGCGCCCGCGCGGGCCAATTCGATGGCCAGCGCCTGGCCGATACCTGAACCGGCACCGGTGACGACGGCGACTTTCCCGGCAAATCCCTGCATGTGCTCTCCCAGCGGTCGGT
>CAYNJD010000232.1:2710-5604 GCA_964397355.1 uncultured Mycobacterium sp.
GATCTCCTGCTGCTCGACGGCGTGCACCTTCGACGACCCCGACGACGGCGCCGACATCGCCCGCCGCGAGATCCGCTTGATCCCGGTCAGCTTCTCGGGCAGCAACTCCGGCAGCTCCAGGCCGAACCGCGGCCACGCCCCCTGGTTGGCCGGCTCCTCCTGCACCCAGAAGAACTGCTCCGCATTCGGGTAGCGGTCCAGGGTCGCGGCCAGCCGTCGCTTGGGCAGCGGGGCCAACTGCTCGATCCGCACGATCGCCACGTCGTCGCGGTTGTCCTTGGTCTTGCGGGCGGCCAGCTCGTAGTAGAGCTTGCCGCTGGTCAGCAGGACCCGGGTGACTTTGTCGCGGTCGCCGTCACCGACTGCGTAAGTAGGCTCTTCGAGCACCGAGCGGAACTTGACGTCGGTGAAGTCCTTGATGTCGCTGACCACCGCCTTGTTGCGCAACATCGACTTCGGGGTGAACACGATCAGCGGCCGCTGGATCCCGTCGAGGGCATGCCGGCGCAGCAGGTGGAAGTAGTTCGACGGGGTCGAGGGCATCGCGATGGTCATCGAACCCTCGGCCCACAACTGCAGGAACCGCTCGATGCGCCCGGAGGTGTGGTCGGGGCCTTGGCCCTCATGGCCGTGCGGCAGCAGCAGCACCACGGTGGACAGCTGACCCCACTTGGCCTCACCGGAGCTGATGAACTCGTCGATGATCGACTGGGCGCCGTTGACGAAGTCACCGAACTGCGCCTCCCACAGCACCAGCGCGTCGGGGTTGCCGACGGTGTAGCCGTACTCGAAGCCGACCGCGGCGAACTCGGACAGCGGAGAGTCATAGACCAGGAACTTGCCGCCGCTCGGAGTGCCGTCGGGGGTGGTGGCCAGCAGCTGCAACGGGGTGAACTCCGCGCCGTTCTCATGGTCGATGATCACCGAGTGCCGCTGCGAGAAGGTGCCGCGGCGGGTGTCCTGCCCGGACAGCCGGACCAGCTTGCCCTCGGCCACCAGCGATCCCAGCGCCAGCAGTTCGGCGAACGCCCAGTCGACCTTGCCCTCGTAGGCCATCTCGCGGCGCCGCTCCAGCACCGGCAGCACCCGCGGGTGCACGGTGAAGCCTTCGGGAATCGCCATGAACGCGTCACCGATGCGGGCCAGCAGCGCCTTGTCCACCGCGGTGTTCAGCCCGCGCGGCACCTGCTGCTCGGACTCCACCGACTCGCTGGGCTGCGCGGCGTGCTTCTCCAGTTCGCGGATCTCGTTGAACACCCGCTCCAACTGGCCGTGGTAGTCGCGCAGCGCGTCCTCGGCCTCCTTCATCGAGATGTCGCCGCGGCCGATCAGGTCTTCGGTGTAGCTCTTGCGCACGCCGCGTTTGGTGCCGATCACGTCGTACATGTACGGGTTGGTCATCGACGGGTCGTCGCCCTCGTTGTGGCCGCGGCGCCGGTAGCACAGCATGTCGATGACGACGTCCTTGTGGAACTTCTGCCGGAAATCCACCGCCAGCCGGGCCACCCAGTCGCAGGCCTCCGGGTCGTCGCCGTTGACGTGGAAGATCGGCGCGCCGATCATCTTGGCGACGTCGGTGCAGTACTCGCTGGACCGGGAGTGGTCCGGCGCGGTGGTGAACCCGATCTGGTTGTTGACGATGATGTGGATGGTGCCGCCGACCCGGTAGCCGGGCAGCATCGCCATGTTCAGCGTCTCGGCCACCACGCCCTGGCCGGCGAACGCGGCGTCGCCGTGCAGCATCATCGGCACCACCGAGAAGCCGGTTTCGGCGGTGCCCTTGTCGAGCAGGTCCTGGCGGGAGCGGACCAGCCCTTCCAGCACCGGGTCGACGGCCTCCAGGTGCGACGGGTTGGCGGTCAGTGACACCTGAATGTCGTTGTCGCCGAACATCTGCAGGTACACCCCGGTGGCGCCGAGGTGGTACTTGACGTCACCGGAGCCGTGCGCCTCGGCGGGGTTGAGGTTGCCCTCGAACTCGGTGAAGATCTGCGAGTAGGGCTTGCCGACGATGTTGGCCAGCACGTTGAGCCGGCCGCGGTGCGGCATCCCGATGACGACCTCGTCGAGCCCATGTTCGGCGCACTGGTCGATCGCCGCGTCCATCATCGGGATGACGGTCTCGGCGCCCTCCAGCGAGAAGCGCTTCTGCCCGACGTACTTGGTCTGCAGGAAGCTCTCGAACGCTTCGGCGGCGTTGAGCTTGCTCAGAATGTACTTCTGCTGCGCCACAGTCGGTTTGATGTGCTTGACCTCGATGCGCTCCTGCAGCCACTGCTGCTGCTCGGGCTCGAGGATGTGGGTGTACTCCACGCCTACGTGGCGGCAGTAGGCGTCGCGCAGCACCGACAGGATCTCGCGCAGCTTGCGGAAGTCACCGCCGGGCAGACCCTCGACCTTGAACTCGCGGTCCAGGTCCCACAGCGTCAGGCCGTGGCTCTGTACGTCGAGGTCGGGGTGGCTGCGGAATCGGGTGTTGTCCAGCCGCAGCGGGTCGATGTCGGCCATCAGGTGGCCGCGGTTGCGGTACGCGGCGATCAGCTCGACGACGCGGGCGTTCTTGTCGACGACCGAGTCCGGGTTGTCGGTGCGCCACCGCACCGGCTCGTAGGGGATGGACAGCTCGAAGAAGATCTCGTCCCAGAACGCGTCGGAGAGCAGCATCTCGTGCACGGTGCGCAGGAAGTCGCCCGATTCCGCGCCCTGGATGATGCGGTGGTCATAGGTCGACGTCAGCGTGATCAGCTTGCCCACCCCGAGCTCGGCGATGCGCTGCTCGCTGGCGCCCTGGAATTCGGCGGGGTACTCCATCGCGCCGACCCCGATGATCGCACCCTGGCCGGCCATCAGCCGGGGCACCGAGTGCACGGTGCCGATGGTGCCGGGGTTGGTCA
>CAYNJD010000233.1:0-5554 GCA_964397355.1 uncultured Mycobacterium sp.
CCCGGCGGTCCGGCCCCCCAGCCGGCTTCACACCCGTCTCGCTCAACTCAACCTCTCCGAAAGCTGCGCGAGCAGCTCGTCATCGCTCATGTCGTCGTAGGCGTCGGCGCTGTCCTGCGCGGCGGCCTCCGCCAGCTCGGGCAGGATCGTGGCCAGGTAGCCGGTCAGCGCTTCGATGGTCGGATAGTCGAATACCACTGCCGCCGGCAGGGTTTCGCCGAGACTGTCCGACAGCGCCCGCTGCAGCGTCACGCTCATCAGCGAATCCATGCCCGAGGCGAAGAACCCGGCCGTCGGGTCCAGTGCGTGGCGTGACGCCAGGCCCATGGCGGCGACGACCTGTCCGGTGACGTGGTCGCGCAGCATCTCCGGGCGCTGTTCGGGTTCGGCTTCGGCAAGCGCCCGACGGAACTCGGTGGCGACCGGCTCGGTTCCGGCGCCGGACTCGGCGACGGCCAGCAGGTCGTCGACGATGCGCAGCGCGGCCCGGGTGCGGTAGGCGGTGGCCAGCCGGGGCCAGTCCGCCGCCACCACGGTGTGCCGCACCGCGTTGTGCGCACCGATCACCAGCGGCAGCGCCCCGATCGCGACATCGTCGGCCATCGGCTCCAGGCCGGATTCCTCGGTGACCTGGCGTTCGGCCTCGGATTGGGTGTCGTCCAACGACTTCCACAGCCCCCAGTTGATCGCGGTGGCCGGCAGGCCGGCCGCGCGGCGGGCGTAGGCGAAGGTGTCCAGGAAGGTGGTGGTCGCCGTGTAGTGCGCCAGCCAGCGCGATCCGGTGATTCCCGAGATCGACGAGAACAGCACGAAGTGGCGTACCGGGTGCCGCAGCGACAGCTTGTGCAGCACCGCGACCACGTCGAGCTTGGGCCGGAACATGGCGGTGACGTCGTCGTCGCTCATGTCGCGCAACGTCACCGGACCGCCGGCGAAGGCGGCCACGTGGATACCGGCCAGCGGCGGCAGGTCGGCGCCGAACCGGTCGAACAGCGCACTCATCGCGGCCTCGTCGGCGGCGTCGGCGGCCACCGTCACCAGTGTGGTGCCGGCCGAGGCCAGCTCGGCGGCCAACTCGTCAAGGCGTGAGCCGGGACGCCGCGACACCGCGACGATGGTCTTGGCACCGTTGGCGGCCAGCTGCCGAAGCAACTGCGGCCCGATGTTGCCGGTGGCGCCGATGACCAGATGGCAACTGTCGGCGTCGAATACGACCGGTTCGGCCGCGCCGGTGGGACGGCTGCCGCGCAGTCGTGGCACCCGCCGGACACCGGCCCGGTAGACGACCTGGTCCTCGGTGTCGCCCGCTCCGGCCTCGGCGAGCAGGTATCCGGCGACCAGCGGCGCCGGCACCGACTCGTCGACGTCGATGACCTTGCCCCAGATCTCGGGGTGTTCCAGCGCCAGGCTGCGGCCCAGTCCCCACAGCACGGCATGTGCCGGGTTGGCCCGGTCGCCGTCGCCGGCGGGTTGGGCGTTGCGGGACAACAGGTACAGCTTCGCCGACGGCGCCCGGTCCAGCATCGCCGCGACCAGTCGCCGCGCCGCGTTGAACGTGTCGTAGGCCGGTGCCGCAGCAAGGTCGGCCGCTGCCACCGGCGGTGCGTACAGCACATGGGTGGCCCCGGCCAGCGCCGTCTCCAGTGCCGCGCTGTCGGCGGCCGGCGCGGCTGCGTCCAGCGTCGTCACCCCGCCGCCGAGCTTCGCGCCGAGTTCGGCGCCCAGGCCGTCGCCGCCGATCACCAGCCAGGACTGGTCGGCGGCGGCTTCTCCGGTCACCGGCTCGCCGGCCGGCCAGGTCAGCTCGCACCACCACTCGACGGGCACCGCGCCGGCGCTGCCGGCGGGCTGCTGCGTGCCGGCTCCGGCGGCCCCGGCGGTGCGCCGGATGGCGGCGGTGTCGATCCAGTGCCGGCTGTGCTGCCACGGTGTGGCGGGCAGCACCGGGTGGGGTTCCGGCGGGTGGGGGGTCTGCGGCGGCTGGGCGGTGTGGGTGCGGTTGAGGTTGGTGTGGAAGCTGATCACGTCGTCGGCGTTGCGCGTCAGGGTGCCGACGGCGTGGTGGTGGCCGCCGAGGGCATCGCAGGTGTCGGCGATCGCGTGAGTCAGGATCGGGTGCGCGCTGACTTCCACAAAGGTGGTGTGTTCCGCGCCGGCGGCGGAAACGGCCTGGGTCAACAGGGCCGGCTGCCGGACGTTGTTGACCCAGTAGTCGGCGTCCAGCAGCGGCATGCCGCCGGCCGGCATGGCGGTCTCGGTCACGGTGGAGAAGAACGGGATGGTGGCGACCTCGGGTGTCAGGTCGGCCAGTGCCGTCCGCAGCTCGGGCAGGATCGGGTCCATCAACGCGGTGTGGGAGGCGACTTCCATGTTGACTCGCCGGGCGAACTTGTTCTGCGCACTCACCGCGGCGATCACCGCGTCGACGGGCGCCACCGGCCCGGCGACCACGGTCTGCTTCGGCGACAGGTAGCCGGCCACGCTGACATCGGGGTAACCGGCGAGCAGCGACTCGGCGGCGTCGCTGTCGAGGTTCAGCAACGCCACGGCGCCCTGCCCGGCCTGCCGCGACATCAGCCGGGAGCGGGCCGCGATCACCCGGAAGCCGTCGGCGGTGCTCAGCGCGCCGGCCACCACCGCCGCGGTCACCTCGCCCATCGAGTGACCGATCACAGCGTCGGGATGCACCCCGTAGGAGCGCCACAACTCCGTCAGGGCCAGCTGCAGGCCCATCAGCACGGGCTGCACCTGGGCGTCGCCGCTGACCGGCTCCCCGCCGGAGATCACCTGCCACAGTGAGAATCCGACGTGTTCGACGAACGCCGGCTCCAGCACCGCCAATGCCCGGGCGAACGCCGGCTCGTCGGTCAGCAGTTGCCGGCCCATGCCGGCCCAGTGCGAGCCCTGCCCGGAGTACACGAAGACCGTGCCGGGTCCGCAGGGACCGTCGTGCGGGCCGACGACACCGTCCGCCGACGTACCGGCGGCCAGCGCCTGCAGGCCGCGCACCGCCTGGCCCCGGTCCCGGGCGCAGACGGTGCCGAACTGGGCCTGCCTGGCGCGGTGGTGGTTGAGGGTGTGCGCGACGTCGGGCAGTGCCACGTCGGCGCCGGGCCCCACCAGCCAGTCGGCCAGGTCGCGGGCGGTCGCCCCGATCCGCTCCGGGGTCCGCCCGGAGACGACCAGCGTGGTCACGGCCGGGTCTGGTTCGCGCGCAGCGATTTTGGCGGGCGGCGCTTGTTCGATCACCACGTGCGCGTTGGTGCCGCCGAAGCCGAACGACGAGATCCCGGCCCGTCGCGGGTGGTCGGTGGACGGCCAGTCCTGTTGTTCGGCAACGACCTTCAAGCGCATCTGGTCGAAGGCGATGTGCGGGTTGGGGGTGTTGAAGTGCAGGTTGCGCGGGATCTGCCCGCGCTGCACGGCCAGCACCGATTTGATGAAGCCGACCATGCCGGCGGCCGCCTCGAGGTGGCCGAGGTTCGACTTGGCGGCGCCGAGCAGCAGCGGCGCATCCGCGGGACGTCCCCGCCCCAGCACGGTGCCCAGTGCCCGGGCCTCGATCGGGTCACCGAGCAGCGTTCCGGTTCCATGGGTTTCGACGTAGTCGACCTCTTGCGGCGGCAGACCGGCGTCGGCGTAGGCCGACCGCAGCACCGCCATCTGGGCGGCCGGGTTGGGGGCCAACAGGCCGTTGGAGCGGCCGTCGGAGTTGATCGCCGAGCCGCGGACCACCGCCAGCACCCGGTCACCGTCACGGCGGGCGTCGGAGAGCCGTTTGAGCACCACCACGCCGCAGCCCTCGCCGCGGACGAACCCGTCGGCCTCGGCATCGAAGGCGTGGCACGCCCCGGTCGTCGACAGCGCACCGCTCTGGTCGAAGCCGCGGAACACCGCCGGCGACATCAGCAGGTTCACCCCGCCGGCGATGGCGGTCTCACACTCCCCGGTCCGCAGGCTGCGGCAGGCCAGGTGCAGGGCGACCAGCGACGACGAGCAGGCGGTGTCCACCGTCACCGAGGGCCCGCGCAGGTCCAGGTAATACGACAGCCGGTTGGCGATGATGCTCAGCGCGCCGCCGGCGTTGCTCCAGGCGTCCACCTCTTTCAGGTCGGCCGACGCGTGGCAGCCGTACTCGGTGATGCTGGCCCCGACGTAGACGCCGGTCTGCGAGCGCCGCAACGAGGTCGCGGGAGTGCCGGCGTGCTCCAGCGCCTCCCACGCCACTTCCAGCAGCAGCCGCTGCTGGGGGTCCATCTTGACGGCTTCGCGGCTGGAGATCTCGAAGAAGTCGGCGTCGAAGGCCGCGATGTCGCTCAGGAACGAGCCCCACCGGGTGGTGCGGGCGATCTCGGGCGATCCGTCGTCGAACGGCTCCCAGCGATCGGCCGGCACCTCGGTCACCGCGTTGCCGCCGTCGATCAGGAACTGCCACAGCGCGTCCGGCGAGCTGATGTCCCCGGGGAACCGGCACCCCAGGCCGATCACCGCGATGGGCTCGTCGGTGCCGAACCGGCCGGGCTCGGGCGCCGACTCCTCGTCGGCGGACTCCGGCTCGATGAGGAACCGCGCCAGCTCCGCCACCGACGGGTGCTGCCAGAGTTCCACCGGCGAGACCTTGCGGCCGAGCAGTTCGGACAGCTCGCCGCAGAGCACGACGGCGTCGCGGGAGCCGACACCGAGATCGTTCAGTGATGCGTTGAAATCGATTTCGTCGGGGCTGCAGCCGATATTGGTGACCAGATAGTCAGCCAGCCAGTGGCGCAGTGCTTCTTCGTCAAATGCTGCGGTCATGCGGGGAACTCAATTCCCACTAGATCCCGTCCCATCCGGCCGAAGCCGATTCCACGCTGTCGAACAGCTCATTCAAAACACTGTCGGCCGACTCGGGCAGCTCGCCGGTTGCGGCCGCCGGGTCGTCGCCGGAAACCTCCTGCGGCAGCAGCTTGTCGGTCAGGTGTGCCGCCAGCGCCGCGGTGGTCGGGTGGTTCCACAGCATCGTCGCCGACAGCTCCAGGCCGACAAGCGCTTCGATGTCGCGCCGGACCGCCATCGCCATCACCGAGTTGAGGCCGAGCTCGGCGAACGGCCGGTCCAGCTGCAGTTCAGCCTCCGACATGCGAAGCTCGCGAGCCAGGATGCTGCGCAATCCGATTTCCAGCTCGCTGAGTATCTCATCGGCGGGTAGCTGCGCCCAGTCGCGGGTCGGTGCCGCGGCATCGGCGTCGGTGGCCGCTGTGCCCGATGACGGCAGCGGCACCATCACGGCCTGCGCGACGTCGTAGTGCTCCACGTGGTCCCAGGCCGCGAACGCCTCGGCCGGGGTGATCGGCCGCGACCCCATCCGCTCGAGTTCGTGCAGCACGACGTGCGCCTCGGCGCCGAAGCCGAGACCCTTCCACGCCACCCAGTCCAGGCTGACGCTGTGGCAGCCCCGCTGGTGGCGGGCGCGGGCCAGTCCGTCCAGGTAGGCGTTCGCGCTCGCGTACGCGCCCTGGCCGGGCACCCCGAACACCGCGCCGGCCGCGGCGGTCATGAAGAAGAAGTCCACGCT
>CAYNJD010000234.1:0-5508 GCA_964397355.1 uncultured Mycobacterium sp.
CCAGCGTCAACGCCGCGACCACCGAGACGATCATGCCCACCGCACACGGGATGCCCAGCTAGACGAAGTAGGGCATGTGGGTGAAGTGCAGGCAGAACAGCGCCCCGGCGATGGTGAGGCCCGAGCCTAGGATCACGTGCGAGACACCGTGAAAAGCCGTGTAGTATGCCGTTTCCCGGTCTTCGCCATTGTGACGCGCCTCGTGGTAACGGCCGATCAGGAAGATCGCGTAGTCGGTGCCGGCGGCGATGGCCAGCGAGACCAGCAGGTTGATCGAGAACGTCGTTAACCCGACCCAGTGGTGATACCCCATGAACGCCACCACGCCGCGGGCGGCGGACAGCTCTAGGCCGACCATCGCCAGCAGCAGCACGACGGTGGTGATCGACCGGTAGACCGCCAGCAGCATGGTCAGGATCACCAGAATCGTGACCACCATCATCTTGAACATGGACTTGTCGCCGGCGTGATCCATGTCAGCGGCCAGTGCCGAGGTACCGGTGACGTAGACCGTCAGCCCGGGCGGAGTCTCGATCGAGTTCACGATGCTACGGACCGCATCGATGGACTCATTCGCCGCCGCCTGACCCATGTTGCCGACCAGGTTGAGTTGCACGTAAGTCGCTCTGCCGTCGGCACTCTGGGCACCGACCGCGGTCAGCGGGTCACCCCAGAAGTCCTGCACGTGCTGCACGTGGGCGGTGTCGGCCTTGAGCTTTGCGACCATTTCGGCGTAGTACTCGTGCTCGGCGTCGCCGAGTTCGTGGTCGGCCTCGAGCACGATCATCGCGGTGCTGTCGGAGTCCGACTCCTGAAAAACCTTGCCCATCTCGGTCATGGCCTGCATGGAGGGCGCGTCGGTAGGGCTCGCCGACACCGCGTTCTCCTGGCCGATCTGCTCCAGCGACGGCACGGTGGTGCCCAGCAGCACGATCAGCGCCAGCCAGCCCAGGATGATCGGCACCGACAGCCGACGGATAATGCGCGCGACGAACATCCGCTTCGGGTGCCCGTCCGCGTTGGTTATCGGCGGACTCATGCCGCCTTCAGCAGACAGAACGTGTAGGCGTTCACCTCGTTCGAGATCCGTTCGGACTTGACTTCGCCGTCGACGATGATCCGGCAGCCGATGCTGTTGCTGTCACCTTGTGCCATAAGGCTTCCCACCACCGCGGGCAGCGTGGTGACGATCTCCAGCTGCCACGGCAGGTGGGCGCCCTCGACGCGCTGCGGTTCGGAGTTGACGTCGAAGTAGCTGATGTCGGCCACCGTCCCGGGCGGGCCGAAGACCTCGTAGGTCATCCGCTTGGGGTTGAAGGGCTTGGTCTCGTCGATCTGGCCGTCGGAGTACGACGGGCGCTTCTCGGATCCGAACAGGCCGTGGATGCGCGTCACCGTGAACCCGGCGACTCCGACCACGGCCAGAATCACCAGGGGTATCCACACCCGGCTCAGCACCTTGAAAATCGGAGTCCCCTTCACCCAGCACCTTTGGGTAACCTAACCCAAGTCCACGTGCGTAAACGCACGCTACAGCACGCGCCGGATCTGTCGCAACGCACATCATGTGCGTTATCCTCGCGCCGTGCGGCAGGTCTCATTCCAACGCGCTCGCAGCGTAGAGAAGAAGCGTCAGCGCGCCGAGGCGCTGATGGAGGCCGCCCGCTCGGTGGCGTTGGAGACCGGCGTGGCGTCGGTGACACTGACCGCGGTCGCCGGCCGGGCCGGGGTGCACTATTCGGCCGTGCGGCGCTACTTCAGCTCCCACAAGGAGGTGCTGCTGCGGCTGGCGGCCGAAAGCTGGCAACGCTGGTCGGCCACCGTCTGCACCGCGCTGAGCGAGCCCGGTCCGATGTCACCGGCGCGGGTCGCGGCCACGCTGACCGGCGGGCTGGCCGCGGACCCGCTGTTCTGCGACATGCTGGCCAACCTGCACCTGCACCTGGAGCACGAGGTCGACGCCGACCGGGTGATCGAAGTCCGCCGGCAAAGCACCGCGGCGGGCCTGGCCATCGCCGACGCCATTCAGCGGGCCCTGCCCGGCCTGGACCGGCAGGGCGCACTCGACCTGCTGCTGGCGTCCTACTCGCTGGCCGCACCGCTGTGGCAGATCTCGCACCCGTCGGCCGAGCTGGCCGAGGCCTATAAAGACGTAGCGATGGAACGCCAGGTTCCGCCGGAGTGGAACCTGGATTTCACCACCGCGCTGACCCGGCTGCTCACCGCCACGTGCGTGGGGCTACTGGAGCGGGTTTAGAACGCAGCAGCCGCACATCGGGCGGTTACCGTACGTACCTACTACGTAGGCAGTCGTCGCCAGGGAGGTCGGCCTGGCCGGCTTCTGCGCCGGTCCGCTGCTGGGAGCGGTTCTCACCGTGTAGGCGATGGGCGCCTCGCCGCTCTACGGTGCGTTGCTGATGGCCGTCTACGCCCTGGGAATGGCCACCCCGCTGTTTCTGCTGGCGTGGCTGTGGGAGCGCTACCCGATCGCGTGCCGAAGCGCCGGCCGACACCGGCGCCAGGGAGCCGTGCGGGTGAACGGGGAAGCTACTATGGCGCTACGTAGGTTTGGTGCGTCCGGCAGCAGCGGTGGCCGAGATGACATGGCACATGAACAGGCGGTAGGCGCAATGGCGATCAAGGGCTTCGGCGAGCTCGAGGCTGTGGTGATGGATCTGCTGTGGTCGCGTTCCGGCCCGGCCACCGTCCGCAGCGTGCACGACGAGCTCGTCGCCCAGCGCCAGATCGCCTACACCACCGTGATGTCGACGATGGACAACCTGTTCCGCAAGGGCTGGCTGCTCCGGGAGAAGATCGGCCTGGCCTACCACTATCGGCCCAAAATGACCCGCGAGGAGCACTCGGCGCAGCTGATGCGGACGGTGTTCGAATCCGGCGGCGACGGCGAGTTGATTCTGAACTTCTTCCTCGAAAGAATCGGCGACGACGACTCGGAGGCGGTTCGAAAAGCACTGCGGCGCTTCACGAAAGGCAAAGCCCGTTGAACGCGGTCACGCTGCTGCTCGGCTATGCCGTCGCGCTGAGCTGCTTCGCGCCGGCGCTGCTTTCCCGGCCCGGCATCACGCGGATGCCGCCGCGGCTGGCGGTGGCCGGCTGGCTGGTCGCGGTGGCAACGACGCTGGCCGCGTGGGTCTCGGCGCTGGCCGTCATGATCGTCGGAGCGGCCCACAGCGTGATCACCCACACCGCGATGACGTTCTGCGTGAAGACCCTCGGTATCACCCCCGTGGCGATGTTGCCGCCGTCCGTCGCGGCTGCGCTGGTGGTGACGCTCCTGCTGATCACCATGTCGGTGGCGCTGCACACCGTGCGCCGCGTGGTCAGCTCGTTGCTCGGTTATCGGCGCCAGAACCTGCGGCACGCTGAAGCGGTACGCATCGTCGGCTACCCGACCGAGCACGACGGCGTTGTCGCCATGAGCGCCGATCAGGCTACGGCGTACTGCGTTTCAGGTGGGCGGCGCCAGTCCGTCGTGGTGACCACCGCCGCCCTCGAGTTGCTGAGCTCGGCCGGTTTGGCCGCGGTGCTGGCCCACGAACGCGCGCACCTGCGCGGCCGCCACCATCGCATCATCGCCACCCTCAATGCCCTGTCGGCGGCGCTGCCACGGCTACCGCTGATGCGTGCGGCGGCACAAACAGTGCCCACGTTGCTGGAGATGTGCGCCGACGACGCCGCTGCCCGCGCGCACGGCCACGAACCGCTGTTGGCCAGTCTGCTCGCGCTGAGCAGCGGACACCGCATCCCCGATGGGGCGCTGGCGGCCGCCGGCACCGCGGTCGTCGATCGCATGACGCGGCTGATGGACTGCCAGCACGGATCATGGTGGCAGCCGCGCTCGCTGGTGATGGTCGCCGTTATCGCGGCCACCGCGGCCGTTCCCGGTTTGGCGCTGGGGCTCTGCACCCTCTAACGGCGGTTGCCTTTCTCGTCCCAGTGCTCGGCCACCTGCTTGCTGGGCTGCACCCGTGGCGGCTCGCCCGGCATTTTCGGATAGTTCGGCGGATACGGCAGGTCACCGAGGCCGCGGGCCTCGTCGGCGGCCACCATCTCCCGCAGCGGCTCGAGGGACTGTTCGAGGTCGTCGATGGTGCGCCAGGGATCGCCGCGCCGCGCGATCAGGTCGGGCACGGTGGCGATGGTGTAGTCGTCGGGGTCAGCACCGGCGGCGAGCTCGTCCCAGCTCAACGGCGTGGACACGGTGGCGATCGGGGTGGCGCGCACCGAGTACGCCGACGCCATGGTGCGGTCGCGGGCGTTCTGGTTGAAGTCGACGAAGATCCGCTTGCCGCGCTCTTCCTTCCACCAGGAGCAGGTGACCGCCTCGGGGGCACGCCGTTCCACCTCGCGGGCCAGCGCGATCCCGGCCCG
This sequence comes from uncultured Mycobacterium sp., assembly GCA_964397355.1. GTDB lineage: Bacteria > Actinomycetota > Actinomycetes > Mycobacteriales > Mycobacteriaceae > Mycobacterium. The sequence continues at coordinate 4,393 of CAYNJD010000234.1, forward strand.
GCGGACCTCGATGAAATCCCAGTCGGGTTTGATCCGCAGGTAGACGTGCAGGCCGCGGCCGCCGGAGGTCTTGACGTAGCCGACCAGGCCGAGTTCGTCGAGCAGCGGACGCAGCACCTCCAGCGCAACCGCGCGGGCCTCGGCGAAGCCGGTGCCCGGTTGCGGGTCCAGGTCGATGCGCAGTTCGTCGGGGTGGTCGGTGTCGGGGCAGCGCACCGGCCAGGGGTGGAAGGTGACGGTGCTCATCTGCACCGCCCACAGGATGTCGGCGGGCCGGCTGACCTTGAGGACGTCGGCGGTGCGCCCGGATGGGAACGTCACCCGGCAGGACTCCAGCTCCTCGGGGTGCCCGCGCGGCAGGCGCTTCTGGTAGACCTCGGCGCCTTCGATGCCGTCGGGGAACCGCTGCAGGTGGCTGGGCCGGTCGGCCAGCGTGTGCAGCAGCGGCCCGCTTGCCACCGCCAGGTAGTAGCCGGCCAGCGCCCGCTTGGTGCCGCCGGCGCCGAGCCGCGGGAAGTACACCTTGTCGCCGCTGGTGAACCGGACGGCGGTGCCGTCGACATCCAGTTCCTCGCTGTCGGCCATCTCAGGTCTCCAGCACGTCGGCGAGGTCGTAGTTGAGCGGGACGTCGAGTTGGGCGAAGGTGCAGCCGGCCGGGTCGCGGTCGGGCCGCCACCGCAGCAGCTTCACGGTGTGGCGGAACCGCATCCCCTCCATCTGGTCGTAGGCGACCTCGGCGACGCGCTCGGGCCGGATCGGCACCCACTGCTTGTCGGCAGCGGAGTTCCACCGGCTGGGCTCACCGACGCGGACATCGCCGAGGCGCAGCGGCGCCAGCTCGTCCAGCAGCGCCAGCCGGTCGGCGTCGCTGAAGGCCGCGGCGCCGCCGACCATCGCCAGCTCGCCGTCGGGGCGGTACAGGCCCAGCAGCAGCGACCCGATCCCGTTGCCGCTCTTGTGGATGCGATAACCCATGACCACGCAGTCGGCGTCGCGGTGGTGTTTGACCTTGACCATCTCGCGCTTGCCGGGCACATAAGGCCCGTCGTTCCGCTTGGCCACCACCCCGTCGAGCCCGGCGCCCTCGAACGTGGTGAGCCACACCGCGGCCTGCT
>CAYNJD010000235.1:0-5485 GCA_964397355.1 uncultured Mycobacterium sp.
TGGACACCAGCGGGGTCGACGACGTGTTCGGCGATTCGCCGTTCTGGGACCAGCTGCTGCTGGCCAACCCCGATCTCGACCCGGCCAGCGTGGTCGAGCAGTGGATGTACGACCCGTGGCACACGGCCATGCAGGCCTGGATCACCAGTGACTTCGGCCAGCAGGTCGACGATGCCATCACCAACGCCTACGTCGCGATGAACGGTGAGGACAGCCTCGACGGTGCCTGCGGCCTGATCTGCAACGGTGTCGACGGCACGCAGGAGGATCCCGATGGCGGCGCCGGCGGATTGTGGTTCGGTGACGGCGGCGACGGCTGGGACTCCACCGTGCAGGGCCTGGACGGTGGTGACGGCGGTGCCGCCGGCTTCTTCGGTAACGGCGGTGACGGCGGCGACGGCTGGGATTCCACCGTGGCCGGGGTGGACGGCGGTGACGGTGGTGACGGCGGCACCGGCGGCACGGTGATGGGCGACGGCGGGGTCGGCGGTACCGGCGGCGACGGGTTCGCCGCCACGGCCAATGGTGTCGGCGGTGAGGCAACCGGCTCCAACGGTGGTACCGGCGGTGACGGTGGCGACACCAGCGATGCCGGCACCTTGATCTTCGGCAACGGCGGCGCCGGCGGTGCGGGCGGTGCCGGTGGCGACGCCACCGCCAACGGTGCGACCGGCACCGTCATCGGCGGCGACGGTGGCGCCGGAGGAACCGGCGGTAACTCCTACGCCCCCATCGGCAACGGCGGTGAAGGCGGCGCCGGTGGCGTGGGCGGTGCCGGCGGCGACGGTACCTCCAACGGCTTCAGCGGTAACGCGACAGGCGGTAACGGCGGCACGGGCGGCACCGGCGGTACCGCGCAGAACGGCCACGGCGGCACCGGTGGTGCTGGCGGGGCCGGTGGCGACGCCAGGGCCAACGGCTCCGAGGGTGTGGCGACCGGCGGCGATGGCGGGACCGCTGGCACCGGCGGACAGGGCCTTATCGCCGGCACCGGCGGTGACGGCGGGGCCGGTGGCGACGCCAGGGCCAACGGCTCCGAAGGTACCGCCACCGGTGGTGCCGGTGGTGCCGGTGGTGCCGGCGCCGAAGGCGTTGCAGGCGGGAACGGTGGTGCCGGTGGCACCGGCGGGGCCGGTGGCGACGCCACGACCCACGGCTCCGGCGGGACCTCCAACGCCGGTGACGGCGGCGACGGTGGCGCCGGCGGCGACGGTGGCGCGCCCGGTGGTGAGGGCGGCCCGGGCGGAGCCGGTGGGCCCGGCGGAACTGCGACGGCGACCGGTAACGGCAGCGTGGCGAACGACGGTTCCCCGGGTGAGACCGGACCCGACGGCCAGCCGGGTGCGACCGCACCGACCGACACCCCCTGACACGCCTTGGCGTGAAAGTGCCCGCATGCCCTGTGGCATGCGGGCACTTTTCGCTGTGGTGAGCGTGCAGTCCCAAACAGTCCGGGTGGGGCGGCTAGAAGCGGCCGCCGCCGCCGAAGAAACCTCCGCCGCCCGACGAGCCGCCGAATGAGGTCGGGCTCCATCCGCCGCCGCCGTGACCGCCGAAGCCGCCGCGCATGCCGCCGCTGAGAATGTTGCCGATGATGATGCCGCCCAGCATGGCGCCGGTGTCGTTTCCGCCGCCGCCGTAGCGCCCGTAGTAGGCCCGCTGCGCGGACTGTACGTCGGCCTTGGCCAGTGACTGGGCGGCGGCGGCCAGCGTGGCCGCGCCGTTGGCCTCGGTGATGGCGCCGGCGACGTCGGTGGTGCGTTTGTCCTGGGCGGCGTCCAGGCGGCGGCGGGCCTCGGCCAGCCGGGTACGCGCCTCCGGGCCGACGCTGCCGCGGCGGGTGTCGATGTAGTCCGACACGGCACGGATGCGCGACGACGCGGTGAACAGCGCCTGCTCGCAGGTGCGGGCCAGTCGTTCGGCGGCGGCGCGTTCTTCGGCCACGGTGTCCAGCAGCTGGTCCAGATCGGAGTCGGCTTTGGTCAATGTGGTGAACGCACCCAGCGGATCGCCGGAGGCGCGCGCGGCCGCCACAGCCTTGACCGCGGTGTCGCGGGCCGAGGTCAGCGCCGATTTGTGGGTGCCCGCCCCGCGCTGCAGCTGCGCGTTGGCCTGCGCGATGCCGGCCTCGGCGTCGGTGATGGCCTCCGGCAGCGTGGCGACCGCGTGGCGGATGTCGCGCGCGGCATTGTCCACCGCGTCGAGCAGCGCCCGGCCCTGGCCCAGGCTCGACTCGGCGGCCCGCACCGCGTCGACCAGTTCGCTCTGCCCGCCGGTGACCGGGTGGTCGGCCAGCCCGCGGGCCCGAGTGATGTTGCGCTCGGCGAACGCCACCCGATCTCGCGCGGTCTTGACGTTGCCCGACACCGAACTCAGTGCCGTGGCGTCGAATTCGGTGTGCAACTCGGTCAGATGCTGCTCGGAGGACGGAATGCGCCCGGTCAGCTCGACGAGCCGCTGGGTCAGCTCGTCCAGCCGATCCGGTGCGTGCAGGACCAGGTCGCGCAGCTGCTCGAACGAGGTGCGCTGAGTTTCCAGTTCGCGGTCGGCCTTCGACGCGGTGACGATCACGCCGGTCAGCAGGTCGCGCTGCTGGGCCGGCGTCTCGGGGATGTCGTCGTCGAGTTGCTGGCGCACCGTGAAGGCGTGCTCCATGGCGGCCGTGGCGGCGTCGACCGCCTGCGCGAACGGCCTGGTGCGTTCCTCGCCGAACTCCTCGACCGCCAACTGCAACTCGTTGGCGCTGGTGCGTACCGCGTTGTCGACCTCGACCACCTTCTCCCGCGACAGCGCATCGAGCGCGTACACCGGCACCTGCGCCAGCGCGTTCGGATCGGTCGGGTCGACCCGCCGCGCCGCGGCCAGCGCCGCGTCCCGACGCCGGCGCCGTAGCCGGCGTACCACCAGCGCCACCACCACACCGGCAGCCGCCACCACGGCCAGCGCGATCAGAATCGGACCCCAACTCACCTGCGCCGGTGCCGCCGCCGCGTCCAGCCCGGTGGCCGCTGCAGCTGCCGCGCCGGTCCAGTCGCCGCGGTGCAGCGCGGGCTCGATCTGGTTGCGCCGCAGCGAGTCCACCTTGTCGTTACTGATCTCGGAGATGCCGTTGGACACCAGGAACGCATAGCTCCGGTCGGCGATCGCCACCGCCAGCAGGGCGTCGTTGTCGCCGAGGTCGCTGAGCCGCGCCGTGCTGCGGCCCCAGTCGGCTGCGGTCTGTCCGGAGAAAACGTCGACATAGACCACCCACAGCCGGATATGCCGGTCGGCGTAGAGCTTGTCGATCGCGGCCTGCACCTCGGCGCGCTCGGACTGCGACAGCGCGCCGGCGCTGTCGGTGATCGAACTGGGCAGCCGGAGCGGCGGTTGCGCTGCGGCGCTCGGTGCCATGAGCAGCACAGCGGTGACGATCGCCAGGGCGGCGCTGATCAGGCGGCTGATTCGCATGCTGGCCAATGTATATGCGATCCGCGAGACGGCGACGGAATTCTGCGACCGGCGTAGCCGGCCGCCGGCGACGCAGCGACCGGCATTCGCCCGGCGTGTCATCGATGCGGCCGAGGTCAAAATAGACTGGCGGCGGTGGCCACAAACTCACACGACAGCTACGACGCGCGCGACCGCGAACGCATCGTGGCGGAGCCGTCGAAAACCGCCGGCCTGCCCGGAACCGGCGGTCAGCACCGAACCGACTTCGCTCGCGACCGGGCCAGGGTGCTGCACAGTGCCGCGCTGCGTCGACTGGCCGACAAGACCCAGGTCGTCGGTCCCCGCGACGGCGACACCCCGCGCACCCGGCTGACCCACTCACTGGAGGTCGCGCAGATCGGCCGGGGGATGGCGATCGGACTGGGCTGCGACCCCGACCTGGTCGATCTGGCCGGGCTGGCCCACGACATCGGCCACCCGCCGTACGGGCACAACGGCGAGCAGGCACTCAACGAAATCGCCGCGGCCTGCGGCGGCTTCGAGGGCAACGCGCAGAACTTCCGGATCCTGACGGGTCTGGAACCCAAGGTGCTGGGCCCGGACGGGAACAGCGCGGGGTTGAACCTGAGCCGGGCCGCGCTGGACGCGGTCACCAAATATCCGTGGCACCGGCGATCGGGAGACGGCCCGGCCCGGACCAAGTTCGGTTTCTACGACGATGACCGGGCCGCCGCGGACTGGATGCGTCAGGGAGCGCCGGAAGGGCGGGTCTGCCTGGAGGCGCAGATCATGGACTGGGCCGATGATGTCGCCTACTCGGTGCACGACGTCGAAGACGGTGTCATCGCGGGGCGCATCGACCTGCGGGTGCTCGCCGACGCCTCGACGGTGGCCGAGCTGGCACGGCTGGGCGATCCCGGCGGGGCCCACGACCTGTCCGCGGCCGCCCGCCGACTCACCGAGTTGCCGGTGGTGGCGGCCGTCGGCGACTACGACGCGTCGCTGTCGGCGTCGGTGGCGCTGAAGCGCCTGACCAGTGAGCTGGTCGGCCGATTCGCCTCCGCGGCGATCACCGCCACCCAAGCCGTCGCCGGCCGGCGACCGCTGCGGCGCTACCAGGCCGATCTGGAAATCCCCGAACTGGTCCGGGCCGAAGTAGCTGTGCTGAAAACCCTGGCGGTGCAGTTCATCATGTCCGAAGAGCAGCACCGGAAGATTCAGGCCGCGCAGCGCGAGCGGGTGCACGCGGTGGCGCACCGACTGCTCAGCGGAGCGCCGGAGAGCCTGGATCCGATCTTCGTTCCGGCGTTCACCGCTGCGGCCGACGACGGCGCGCGACTGCGGGTGGTCGTCGACCAGATCGCGTCCTGCACCGAGGGTCGACTGGAGCGCCTCGCGGCGAACGAACTCAGCTGAGTTTGGAGACCTTGTCCATCATCGCCCGCACCGCTTCGATACTGCTGGTTTGAGGGTCGCCGGATCCGGTGGCGTTCTCGGTGCCGGTGAATGCGATCAGCACACCGACGATGCAGTTGCCCCGCACGCCGATCGCCCGCGTGTCGGGTGCCTTGGGGCTCTTGTCCAGTGAGATGGACGCCGCCAGCACGTCATCGGTGACCCGCACGTCGGTGATGTGCATTTCGGTGCCGTGCAGATGCGGTTGTCTGTCGGAGTCCGCGGCGGCCGCGTTGACCGGATACCCCTCGCAGCGCTGCCACTGCTGTGCGAAGGTGTCGAACAGTTCCCGGGCGTCAGCGGCACTGGGCAGGGCGACCACGGCCTCCTTGACGAACATCACCCGGGTGCTGAGCGGCTTGAAGCCGTCGCGGTTGGGTTCGGAATCGATCCAGGTCTCGCGCGCGTAGCTCTGCACGTCCGATGACGCGTACACGCTCTTGGGCGCGACGTCGACGACGCCGACGCACTCGCTGGGCGAGGAGGAGTCGTCCATCGCTTCCAGGCCGCCGTACGCCGGCGGGCCGGTGACCGTCGTGAAGGGCTGATCGAGCATGCGCGTCAGCTCGGTGCCGTCGAGCAGGACGTGGCGGACGTT
>CAYNJD010000236.1:0-5483 GCA_964397355.1 uncultured Mycobacterium sp.
CTCGGCGGCAACGGCTACACCCGCGACTACCCGGTCGAACGGATGCACCGCGACGCCAAGATCTTCACCATCTTCGAAGGCACCAGTGAGATCCAGCGGCTGGTGATCGCGCGGGCGCTCACCGGTTTGCCGCTGCGCTGAGCGGGGCGCCCGCCGGCTACCCGGCCGTCTTGGCGTCGCCGGCCAGAAACGCGATCACCTCGGCGACGTCGCTCGGGGCCGCTCATGCCGCGCGGTGAACTCCGCCGCCAGCGCCCGGGTCAGCCCGCCGAGTAGGCCTGGCCCTCCACCCCGGCGATCGAGGCGACGTTGACGATGTTGCCGGCCGTTCGGCATCGCGCGCCACCCCGAACACCGATGCTCCATCGGGCGAACAGCTGCGCCACCGCGGCGCCCAGCCCCGACGAGGCGCCGGTCACCAGTGCCACTTTGCCTGACAGATCGGTCATGGAGATTCCTCGCGTCTCGGCACCCGGGGCAACGGTATCTGGGTAACGTGCCGGGTGGGAGCACGCCATTGCATTACAGCCGCACCGACAGCATCGCCGCCCGCCCCAGTGATGTGTGGGCGGTGCTGGCCGATGTCGAGCGCTGGCCGGAATGGACGGCGTCGATGCGCGAGATCACCCGACTCGACCCCGGCCCGCTGCGCGTCGGCAGCACCGCGCGGGTTCGCCAGCCCGCCGGCCGGCCGATGGTCTGGACCGTCACCGAGCTGACGAGCGAGCGGTCCTTCACCTGGACCGCATCGGCTGCCGGCATCCGCTTCACCGGCTACCACCAGCTGACGCCCGCCGGCTCCGGTGTCCGGGCAGTCTTGACGTTCACGCTGACCGGCCCGATGGCGTGGCCGGCCGGATTGCTCGCCGGTGGCCGCATCCGGCGCTATGTCGACATGGAGGCCGACGGTCTCAAACGGGAGTCCGAACACCGCGCAACGAGCTAGCGGCGCCGGCCGCAGTGGCCGCCTGCGGTCTGCGGGTATCCGGACGCGGAATACGTCAAAGCGGGGATTTTCTAGGTTGACATGTGCCAAGCTGCACGTTTACCGTGGGGCCAAACCTACGGAACCGTAGGTTCGGCCGGGGGGCCAATCGACTTCCTATCTGTCGATACGGGATGGAGCAAACATGACGAACGTCCAGACAGCGCTGTTGCACGAGCTGGAACCGATTGTCGAGCAAAACCTCAACCGTCACCTCAAGGCCGCCAAGCCGTGGCTGCCGCACGACTACGTGCCGTGGAGCAAGGGCCGCGACTTCGCGTTCCTCGGCGGTGAGGACTGGGTTCCCGAGGACTCGCCGCTGGACCCGGTCGCCAAGGCTGCGCTGCTGGTCAACCTGCTGACCGAGGACAACCTGCCCTCCTACCACCGGGAGATCGCCACCCGCTTCAGCCGGGACGGCGCCTGGGGCTCGTGGGTCGGGCAGTGGACCGCCGAGGAGGGCCGGCACAGCATCGCGCTGCGCGACTACCTCGTCGTCACCCGCGGCATCGACCCGGTGAACCTCGAGAACATGCGGATGCAGCACACCATCGCCGGCTACGACTCCGGCGACAAGACGCCGCTGCAGGCGCTGGCCTACGTGTCGTTCCAGGAACTCGCCACCCGGGTGTCGCACCGCAACACCGGCAAGGCGTCGGGATGCCCGATCGCCGACCAGCTGCTGGCCCGCGTCGCCCTCGACGAGAACCTGCACATGGTGTTCTACCGCAACCTGATGCAAGCGGCCCTCGACATCTCGCCGGATGCGGCCATGTGTGCCATCCGCGACGAGGTGCTCGGGTTCGCGATGCCCGGCATGAACATGCCCGGCTTCCAGGAGAACGCCCTGTTGATCGCCAAGGCCGGCATCTACGACCTGCGCATCCACCACGACGACGTGGTGCAGCCCGTGCTGCGGTTCTGGAAGGTCTTCGAGCGCGACGACTTCGGCCCGGAGGGCGAGCAGGCTCGCGAACAGGTCGACGGCTTCCTGAAGATGGTCGACGAGCGGGCCACCTACTACGAGGAGAAGGCCAAGGCGCGCGAGAGCGTCTCTGCTTAATCGGTGACCCTCAGCCGGTTCCCGTCACGGTCAGGTAGATCAGCGCCCCGTTGAGCACGCTGATCACCGCGGTGATGCCCCAGCCGAGGGCTGCGGTCAGCCGGCGATTGGCGTCGGAGCCCATCAGCGCCCGGTCGCCGGTCAGCCGGATCAGCGGCACCAGCGCGAACGGGATGCCGAACGACAGCACCACCTGGGAGAGCACCAACGCGCGGGTGGGGTCGACCCCGATCGCCAGGATCGCCAGCGCCGGAATCAGCGTGATCAGCCGGCGCAGCAGCAACGGCACCGACACCCGCAACAGACCCTGCATGATCATCGCACCGGCGTAGGCGCCCACCGACGTCGACGCCAGACCGGAGGCCAGCAGTCCGACCGCGAACAACAGCGCAATGGTCGGGCCCAGCGCGTCACGCACCGCGGCGTGCGCACCCTCGATCGAGCCGGTGTCGTCGCGCCCGGTCAGGTTCGCGGCGGCCACCACCAGCATGGCCAGGTTCACCGCTCCGGCGGCCAGCATCGCCAGGCCGACGTCCCAGCGGGTGACCCGCAGTAGTCGCCGCCGCGACAGGCCGGCTTCGGGCCGTCCGTGCCGGTCCCGGGCCAGGCCGGAGTGCAGATACACCGCGTGCGGCATGACGGTGGCACCCAGGATCGCGGTCGCCAACAGTACGCTCTCGGTGCCGTCGAACCGGGGCAGCAGGCCACCGGCGACGTCGGTCGCCGGCGGCGGCTTCACCACCAGGCTGGACAAGAACCCGATCGCGATGATGGCCAGCAGCCCGGTGGACACCTGCTCAAAAGCCCGCGGGCCGCGCCGGTCACCGACGATCAGCAGGGCCATCGACACCGCTCCGGTGATGAAGCCACCCAGCATCAGCGGCAGACCGAAGATCAGCTTCAGCGCGATCGCGCCGCCCACTACCTCCGCGAGATCGGTTGCCATGGCGACCAATTCGGCTTGCAGCCAATATGCGATCCGGGTGGGACGGCGGGCGACGCCACCGACCGCCTCGGGCAGCGAAAGCCCGGTCACCAGGCCCAGTTTGGCGGCGAGGTACTGCACCAGCCCGGCCATCAGGTTGGCGGCGACGATCACCCAGACCAGCAGGTAGCCGAAGGTTGCCCCGGCACTGACATTGGCGGCGACGTTGCCCGGGTCGACGTAAGCGATGGCGGCGACGAACGCGGGGCCGAGCAGATACCAGCCCGGCTTACCCGGTGCCGGCGTTCCCCCGTGCGTCATCAGGGTCGAGCGTAAAGCCCCCGCCCGGTGACCAGCGGCAGATCCAGGGTGGTCCGGATGCCGGGCTCGGCGGCCACCACCGCCGGGATCGTGTTGACGACCCGCATCGCGGTGGCTACCAGCCCGCCGTGGTTGTGGTCGCCGTTGGGGCTGGACAGGCAGAGGTCCATCGCGTAGCACGGCTCGCCGGTGATCTCGACGCGGTAGGAGCCGCCGGGCTGGGCGGGCTGCCGCCAGTCCGGGCACAGGTCCGCGCGCAGCCTGGTCACGTGCTCCAGCACCACGGCCGGCTGCCCGTCGACCATGCCCCGCACCTCGAAATGCAGTGCCGCGGCGGTGCCCTTAGCGATGTGGCCGGCCGAGATGTCGAAGTCCTCGGGCGCAGGCTCGCGCTGGTAGATCTCCACCACCTCGTCGAGCTCGATGCCCAGGCCGGCGGCGATCTGGCGAACCACCGAACCCCAGGCCATCGACAGCACACCGGGCTGCAGCAGCATCGGGACCTCGTCGATCGGCCCGCCGAAGCCCATCACGTCGAACATCACCGTCGCGCTGTCGTAGGTGGCGTAGTCGACGATCTCGATGCAGCGCACCTGCTCGACACGCTGACAGGTGCCGGCCAGCGCCAGCGGCAACAGATCGTTGGCGAATCCGGGGTCGATCCCGCTGACGTACAGACTCGAATTGCCGTCTTGCGCAGCCTGTTCCAGCGGGCTGATCAACTCCTCGGGGATCACCTGCCACGGGTACTGCAGAAACACCGGCCCGGTACCGACCACGTTGACGCCGGCCGCCAGGATGCGCCGATAGTCCTCCAGTGCTTCGGGCAGCCGGTGATCGGCCAGCGCGGTGTACACCGCGCAGTCGGGTTTGGCCGCCAGCACCGCATCGAGGTCCGTGGTCGCCTCGATTCCGGTCGAGACGTCGAGCCCGGCAAGTGCTCCGGCGTCCTTGCCGGCTTTCGCCGCCGAGGAGACCCACACGCCGGTCAGCTCGAACTCGGGATTGGTGATCAGCGATCGCAGCGCGTGCACGCCGACGTTGCCGGTGCCGATCTGGGCGACGCGAATGGGCATGGTGTCCTCTACAGGTCGGGGATGGGCATATCGAGGTTCGGGAAGGTCAGGCCCCCGTCGACTTCGAGCACTTTGCCGGTGAGGTAGCTGCCGGCGGGTGAGGCCAAATAGACTGCGGCGGCGGCGATGTCGGTGGGGTCGCCGAGCCGCCGCATCGGCGTCGCCTTCTCCATCGGCTCGCGCAGCTCGTCGTTGGAGGCCACCACGTCCAGTGCCGAGGTCAAAATCGATCCCGGTGCGATCCCGTTGACCCGGACTTTCGGGCACAGGTCCATGGCGGCCAGTCGGGTGTAGTGGGCCAGTGCGGCCTTGGCGGTGCCGTAGGCGGCGAATCCGCGCCCGGCGAGTCGTCCCATCGTCGAGGTGATGTTGATGATCGACCCGCCCCCGGAGTGTTCCAGCATCAGCGGTACCGCGGCGCTGGTCAGCGCGTGCGCGGTGACGACGTTGAAGGTCAGCGCGTCCTTGAGGTCCTTGGTCGAGGTGGTGAGCAGCATGTTGGGCATGGTGCCGCCGACATTGTTGACGACGATGTCGAGCTTGCCGAAGGCTTCGACGGCCTCGCCGGCGAGCTTGGCCGTCTCGTCGGGGTGGGCCAGGTCGGCGGCGACGATATGGGCGCGGCGCCCGGTGCTTTCGACCTGTTCGGCGACGGACTCTAGTTGGGAGCGGGTGCGCGCGGCGATGACGACGTCGGCGCCGGCTTCGGCGAACGCGAGCGCGATCGCCGCGCCCAGGCCGCGGCCGGCGCCGGTGACGACGGCGACTGAATCATCGAGGCGGAATTTGTCGAGGATCACGTAGGCACGCTAACAAGAATCGGCTGCGAGCTGAAGCCTCTTTTTGAAACATGTTCTAATTCGGCCTTTGCCCTCGTCTGCCGGGGCGACTTCGGGTGTCGGTCGGTCGAGCTACAATCGAAACTATGTTCGAATACAAGTTGCCGCCGCCGGATACCCTCGGCGACCTCGACGAGGCGGGCCTGGTCGACAGCATGCGGTCGGCGGCTCGGCTGGCGGCGGCGTCGTTGGCGCGGGTGTTCGCCGCCGGCGCGGAGCTGTATCAGCGCCGGCTGGCCGAACAGGAGATAGCCAAGCGGGAGGTCTGGGCCAT
>CAYNJD010000237.1:0-5476 GCA_964397355.1 uncultured Mycobacterium sp.
AGATGCCGTAGACGTTGACGCCGAGCACCGCGCCGAAGGCGAACACCCCGGCCAGGCCGTCCCGGAAGATCGCGCTGGCCACCAGGTAGAAGACCAGGTTGCGGTCGCGATGCCACTCGCCGGTGATGTCGCGCCACAGCTGGCGGTAGCCGGCGAGCAGCCCGAGCCGCGGTGCCGCCGGCTCGTCGGCACCGGTCAGCCGGTGCGCGGTGAGCAGCAGCGGCAGCGCGAACAGTCCCAGCCACGCCGCGGTGAGCCACATCGCCGCCCGAACGTTCTGCCCGCCCTCGACCGGCAGGTGCAGCAGCCCGCGCGTAGGACCCTCACCGGAGATGAATCCCACATAGATCACCAGCAACAGCACCACACCGCCGGCATAGCCAGCCGCCCAGCCGAATCCGGAGATGCGGCCGGAATTCTGCGGCGTCGACAACTGCCGCAGCATGGCGTTGTAGGGAACACTGGCCAAATCACCGCAGGCGGCGGTCAAGGCCAGCAGTACCAGTCCCGGAGCCAGATAGGCGGGCGCATCGCGGATCGTGCTCATCGCCGCGATCAACACCACCGCGAGGCCGGTCAGCACCGCCAACGTCACCCGGCGGCGGTGCGGGGCGCCGACCCACACCCCGACCACCGGCGCCATCGCGGCCACCGTCAACCCGGAGATCGCCAGGGTGCGGCCCAGCCAGCTGGCCGGCGACATCTCGCCGGCAAGGTCCGCGCCGACGCTGCTGGTCAGATAGACCGAGAACACGAACGTCACCACGATCGCGCTCACACCCGCGGCCCCGGTGTCCCACAACGCCCAGGCCACGATCCGGGATCGCCCGGGCTTGACCACCCCAGGGTCACCCATGTCTGGCACTCTACGATTGCCCCATGCCAGTGCCTGCCCCCAACCCGGATGCCCGCGCCGTCGTCACCGGAGCGTCGCAGGGTATCGGCGAAGCGCTGGCCACCGAACTGGCCGCCCGCGGCCACGGGCTGATCATCACCGCGCGCCGCGAGGATGTGCTCAACGACGTGGCCGCCCGGTTGCGCGACAAGTACCGGGTCGCGGTGGAAGTGCGGGCGGTCGATCTGGCCGATCCGCCGGCCCGCGACAAGCTCTGCGCCGAACTTGCCGAACGGGAGATCTCGGTGCTGTGCGCCAACGCCGGCACCGCGACCTTCGGTCCGATCTCCGGCCTGGACCCTGCTGCGGAGAAGGCACAGGTGCAGCTGAACTCGGTCGCGGTGCACGACCTGGTGTTGGCGGTGCTGCCGGGCATGCTGGCGCGCCGGGCCGGCGGCATCCTGATCTCCGGTTCGGCGGCGGGCAACTCACCGATTCCCAACAACGCCACCTATGCGGCGACGAAGGCGTTCGCCAACACCTTCAGCGAATCGCTGCGCGGCGAACTGCTCAAATCCGGGGTTCACGTGACACTGCTGGCGCCGGGCCCGGTGCGCGCCGAGATGCCTGACGCCGCCGAAGCCTCGCTGGTGGACAAGCTGATTCCGGACTTCCTGTGGATCTCCACCGAGCACACCGCCAAGCTGTCGCTGGATGGGTTGGAGCGCAACAAGATGCGCGTCGTGCCAGGAGTCACGTCCAAGGCCATGTCGGCGGCCAGCGGGTACGCTCCACGGGCCATCGTCACGCCGATCGTGGGCTTCGTCTACAAGAAACTCGGCGGCGGCTAGCGGGTCGCCCCGATCAGGTCAGCGCCTGCGACGGCCGGTACCCATTGCGCCGCGGGAGATCTGGCCGACCACCACGGTGGTGACCGCGGTTATCACCTTCTTGCCCTCCCGGGTGGTCAGGAAGTGGGTGAGCCAGCGCCCGAATCGCTGCCACCAGTGCAGCTTCTCCGGTTCCGGCGGCACGCTGTCGTCACCTTTCGGAGGCCGGTTGCCCTGCCCGGCTGCCAGTTTCGCGGATAGCATTTCATACGCCGATTCCCGATCGACGGTCTGGCCGTATTCGGTCTGCAGCGCACTGGCTTTGGCGGCCGTGGTGATCGCCTGCTCGCCGATGGCGGCCATCAGCGAGCGCGGCGCGCGCAGCCGGGTCCACGCCACCGGGGTCGGGGCGCCACGCTCGGAGAGCACCGTGACGATCGCTTCGCCGATGCCCAGCGAGGTCAGCGCCGACTCCAGGTCGTACACCTTGGTTTTCGGATAGGTGCGCACCGTTTTGGACAGCGCCTTCTGGTCGTCGGGGGTGAACGCGCGCAGCGCGTGCTGGATGCGCGCCCCCAACTGTGACAGCACCGTATTGGGCACGTCGGTGGGCAGCTGCGTGCAGAAGAACACGCCGACCCCCTTGGAACGGATCAGCTTCACGGTCTGCTCGACCTGTTCCAGAAACGCCTTGGAGGCGTCGGAGAACAGCAGGTGCGCCTCGTCGAAGAAGAACACCAGCTTGGGCTTGTCGATGTCGCCGACCTCGGGCAGGAAGGTGAACAGGTCGGCCAGCACCCACATCAGGAAGGTGGAGAACAGCACCGGGCGCGCCGCCTGATCGCCGAGTTCCAGCAGCGAGATGATGCCGCGGCCCTGCTCATCGAGCCGGATCAGATCCTTGGGGTCCAGTTCCGGCTCCCCGAAGAAGGTGTCGGCGCCTTCGGCCTCCAGGTTGACCAGTGCCCGCAGGATCACCCCGGCGGTCGACGAGGACACCGCGCCCAGCGCTTTCAGTTCCGGCTTGCCCTCGTCGCTGATCAGGTAGGTGATCACTGAGCGCAGGTCCTTCAGGTCCAGCAGCAGGTAGCCGTTCTGGTCGGCCCAGTGGAAGATCAGGCCCAGCGTCGACTCCTGGGTGTTGTTGAGCCCCAGCACCTTCGACAACAGGATCGGGCCGAAGCTGGAGATGGTGGCCCGCACCGGCACGCCGATGCCGCCGGTGCCCAGCGACAGGAACTCGGTCGGGAAATCGGTGGCAGCCCATTCGTCACCGGTCTCGGTGGCGCGTTGGGTGATCTTGTCGCCGCCCTCGCCGGGCCGCGACAGCCCGGACAGGTCGCCCTTGACGTCGGCCATCAGCACCGGGACGCCGGCCGCGGACAGCTGCTCGGCGAGCACCTGCAGTGTCTTGGTCTTGCCGGTGCCGGTGGCGCCGGCCACCAGCCCGTGGCGGTTGACCGTGGCCAGCGGGATACGGACCTGCGCGGACGGGTCGGCGGTGCCGTCGACCACCACGGCGCCCAGTTCCAGGGCCTGGCCCTCGGCGGCGTAGCCGGCCGCGATCTGCTGTGCGGCGTTCGCCGCCGAATCGGGACTCACAGGCTTCGACATTACTTGGCCGGTTGGCACCGCTATGCGCCTACGGGGGCGGCGAGCGGCTAACGTGGGTCCACTGTGAGCGCTGCACGAGACGAACTGGTCTGGATCGACTGTGAGATGACCGGGCTGGATCTGGCCTCAGACAAGCTGATCGAGATCGCCGCCCTGGTCACCGACGGTGAGCTGAACATTCTCGGCGAGGGTATCGACGTGGTGATCCATGCCGATGACGCCGCGCTGGCCGCGATGAGCGACGTGGTGACCGACATGCACACCCGATCGGGGCTGATCGAGGAGGTCAGGACGTCGACGGTCGACCTCGCCACCGCCGAGCAGATGGTGCTCGACTACATCAAAACCCACGTCAAGCAGGCCCGCACGGCACCGCTGGCGGGCAACTCCATCGGCACCGACCGGGCGTTTCTGGCCCGCGACATGAGCGAGCTCAACGAGTACCTGCACTACCGGATGGTCGACGTCAGCTCGATCAAGGAGTTGTGCCGGCGCTGGTACCCGCGGATCTACTTCGGCCAGCCCGAGAAGGGGCTGGCGCACCGCGCGCTGGCCGACATCCACGAGTCCATCCGTGAGCTCAAGTACTACCGGCGCACCGCGTTCGTGACGCCTCCCGGGCCGCCGACCAGCGATATCGCCGCGGTTGCCGGGGAGCTGGGGCCGCCGTCGGACGCGCCCGAAGTCATCGATTCGGTCGCCGAGCACCCGAGCGGCTAGTATCGACGGCGCTGCGTGGTTGGCGTGCCCGGCCGGCGGCGATGGTGGCTGTAGTTCAGTTGGTAGAGCACCAGGTTGTGATCCTGGGTGTCGCGGGTTCGAGTCCCGTCAGCCACCCCGAGGTTCCGGGCGTTGTTTTGCCTGGTGGACGAGGGTTCTTGGGCCCCAGGAAGCGGGGCCTGAGAACCGCTCGCCGCTCCCCCTGCCAGGGGGCATCCAGGGGACGTGACCGCCGACCGCCGCCCCAGTTGCGTGGGGTCATGTCCCCCGGGGGCGTGCGGCGGCACGGCCTCAGCGAGAACGCAGGCGGTTCTCTGCACCATCGCAGGTCCGAGCGTTGTCGAAGCCATTAACCCCCGGGATCTCGCATCTTCGGCTGCCATAGCGCCGGCGCCCCGCCACGCCGAGCGCATAGCGCACCGGTTTGGTGTAAATGTCACGTTTTGGTTACGGTCTCCTGCGTGCTCACGCAAGGACGGGTTGATCTGCGCATGAAATCCTCGGTTCTGGCGGCGACGGCCGTGTTGCCGGCCGCCGTATTGATGACCGGCAACGCCGGCGCCGAACCGGGCAACAACGACGAACCCGCGCCGGTGGTCGAGGACGCCGCGGTGGTGGTCGCCGAAGCGCCGCCACCGGCGCCCGAGGACGCTCCGCCCCCGCCGCCGGAAGACGCGCCGCCGCCCCCACCAGAAGACGCACCACCGCCCCCGCCCGAGGACGGGCCTCCGCCACCGCCGGAGGACGCACCACCCCCACCCCCGGAGGACGGTCCCCCGCCGCCCGAGGATCCGCCTCCCCCGCCACCGGAAGTCTTTCCGGTGGGGGCCAATTGGAGCATGCCGGCGCCGCACGCGCTGCCGCCGGGCATCGCCAACGAACACGGCATGCAGGTCAAGACGATCCTGGTCTCGCGCAGCATCAGCGAGGCGTTCCCGCAGATATCCAACATGATCGGGGTGCGTCCGGACGGGCAGCGCTGGCATCCCTCTGGTCTGGCCGTCGACATCATGATCCCCAACTCCGGCAGTCCGGAGGGCATTGCGCTCGGGGATCAGATCGTGGCGTACGCGCTGGCCAACGCCGGCCGGTTCGCCCTGCAGGACGCCATCTGGCGCGGCACCTACTTCACCCCCGGTGGGCCCAGCGGCGGCGGCTACGGCCACTACGACCACGTGCACATCACCACGTTCGGCGGCGGCTACCCGAACGGCAGCGAAGAGTACCTGCGGGAAGACGGCGGGCCGGCCCCCGCCTGAACCATCGAAGCCGAGCTACCGCGATTCGGTGGCGTTGCCGGCCTCCCACTGCGACCACGGGATGTTCCAGTCGCCCAGGCCCTCGTTGCCGGGCAGCAGCGGACCGGTGGTGTTGGAGATCTGCACCACGTCGCCGCGCTTGACATGGTCGTAGAACCACAATGCGTTGCTGGGGCTGACGTTGATGCAGCCGTGGCTGGTGTTGGCGTAGCCCTGCG
>CAYNJD010000238.1:0-5443 GCA_964397355.1 uncultured Mycobacterium sp.
CCTGGCTGTTGAGCGCATTCAGTGCCTGCGGCCGGTTCAACGTGATGGTGCCGACGCGGCCGTCGCGGTCGACGAGGATGGTTTCGTATGACATGAGTTGGGCTCCTTAGAAAACCAGATCGGGTTGCGCGGGGGCGAAATACTGTTCGATGTCGGCGGTGGTGACCTCGGCCAGCGTGGCCGGTGACCAGGCCGGGTTGCGGTCCTTGTCGACCAGCTGGGCGCGGATGCCCTCCACCAGGTCATGGGAACGCAACGAGGCACTCGAGACCCGGAACTCCTGGATCAGAACGTCTTCCAGTGTGGCCAGCTCACCGGCCCGGCGCACCGACTCCAGCGTCACCGAGCAGGCGATCGGTGAGCGGGTGCCGATCAGTTTGGCAGCGGCGTTGGCCTCGGTGTCGGCATGGCCGGCCAGTGCCGCCACGATCTCGGCCACCGTGTCGTGGGCGTAGCACTCGTCGATCCAGTCGCGGTGCGCGGCAAGCGGGCTCGGTGGCGGCTCGACCGCGTGACGTCCCAACGCCTCGGTGACCCCGTCGGAGCGGATGGACGCGGTGAAATCGCCCAGCGCGGTGTGCGGCACAAAGTGGTCGGCGAATCCCAGCGCGATGGCGTCAGCCCCGGAAAACGGCGCACCGGTCAGCGCGGCGTGCAGACCGAGGTGGCCCGGTGCGCGCGAGAGCAGATAGGTGCCACCCACGTCGGGGATGAACCCGATTCCCACCTCCGGCATCGCCATCTTGGTGGTATCGGTGACCACCCGGGTGTTGGCGTGCGCGCCGACACCGACACCGCCGCCCATCACGATGCCGTCCATCAGCGAGACATACGGTTTGCCGAATCGGCCGATCTGCGCATTGAGCAGGTACTCGTCATGCCAGAACCGCCGCGCGTCGGCGCCGTCGGCTTTGGCGCTGTGATAGATCGCGACCACGTCGCCACCGGCGCACAACCCGCGCTCACCGGCCCCGGCCAGCACCACCGCGGCTACCGCCGGATCATCGGCCCAGTCCGACAGCGCCGCGGCCATCGCGGTCACCATCGGCAGGTTCAGGGAGTTGATCGCCCGCGGACGGTTCAAGGTCAGCAGCCCGACCCCGTCCTCGACACGGGCCAGGACCTCGTCAAATTCGCCTGTCACGCCTTCGCAATCTAGATCCCTAGCCGCAGTCACCGATCCGCGGGTAAGGTTTGGGCGACAGAACGGCCCGCAGTCTGTTGGGAACCCCGGCGGGTCGTGGATCGTTGACCAAGTGTTCGCAAGCCTTCGCGTTACAGCAGAAGAGAGGATCGGGACCGTGCGGGAGACCAGCAACCCGGTATTTCGTTCGTTACCCAAACAAGGTGGTTACGCACAGTTCGGGACCGGATTCGGGCAGGCCGCCGCCGGCGCGACCCAGCAGATGAGCCAGGGTTACCCCGGCCTGCAGAGCCCGCAGACCCAGTACCAGCGGGAGGTCACCCGCCCGCTGACCATCGACGACGTCGTCACCAAGACCGGCATCACGCTGGGGGTGCTCAGCGTCGCCGCGATCGTCTCCTTCTTCCTGGTGTCGGCCAATCAGGCGCTCGCCGGTCCGCTGACCTTCATCGGTGCGTTCGGCGGGCTGGCGCTGGTCATGGTGGCCATGTTCACCCGCAAGCAGGACAGCAAGGCGCTGGTGCTGAGCTACGCGGTGCTGGAGGGGCTGTTCCTCGGTGCCATCTCGTTCGTGCTGACCGCCGTCACCGTCGGCACCAGCAACGCCGGGTCGATGATCGGCCAGGCCGTGATGGGTACGTTCGGTGTGTTCGGCGGCATGCTGGTGGTCTACAAGACCGGTGCCATCCGGGTCACCCCCAAGTTCACCCGGATGATCGTCGCCGCGATGTTCGGTGTGCTGGCGCTGATGATCGGCAACCTGGTGCTGTCGCTGTTCGGCGTCGGCGGTGGTGAGGGTCTGGGCCTGCGCAGCGGCGGGACGCTGTCGATCATCTTCTCGCTGGTGTGCATCGGGATCGCCGCGTTCAGCTTCCTGATCGACTTCGACGCGGCCGACCAGCTGATCCGCGCCGGGGCGCCGGAGAAGGCGGCCTGGGGCATCGCACTCGGCCTGACCGTGACCCTGGTCTGGCTGTACCTGGAGATCCTGCGGCTGCTCAGCTACTTCCAGAGCGAGTGAACTTTCTTCGATGACTCTGCGCTGAGGGCGCAAAAGTGCGAGTAGCACCCGCCCTCAGCGCAGAGTCATTTTGCTGTGGATGACTGTCCGCGTCTGAGCGGTCGCTGCTGCCACCATCTCGGCATGGTGGAGCCCTTCATCGGCAGTGAGGCGTTGGCGGCCGGAGCGCTGAGCCGCCATGAGCTGCGCGCCCATTACGCGGCGATCATGCCGAACGTCTACCTGGACAAGCGGGTCACGCTGACGCTGCGCCACCGGATTCTGGCGGGCTGGCTGTGGTCGCGCCGCCAGGCGGTGGTCGCCGGTCTATCGGCCGCCGCACTGCACGGCGCCAAGTGGGTGGACGGCGACGCCGTTGTGGAGCTGATCTGGCGCAACAACCGGTCGCCGAAGGGGGTGCGGACCAGGGATGATCTGCTGCTCGATGGAGAAACTCAGCGGCGCGGTCACATCGAGCTCACCACCCCGGAGCGGACGGCATTCGACCTGGGCCGTCGTGGGCCCCTCGGCCTGGCGGTCGCACGCCTCGACGCGCTGGCCAACGCCACCGGCCTGAAGGTCGATGACGTGGCGGAGGTGGCTCGTCGGCATCGACATACCCGCGGTCTGCGCAAACTGGAAGCAGCGCTCGATCTCGCGGACGGCGGTGCGGCATCGCCGAAGGAAACCTGGCTGCGGTTGCTGCTCGTCAACGCCGGCTTTCCCCGGCCGCAGACCCAGATCCCGGTGCTCGGCGAAGACGGTTATCCGAAGTACTTCCTCGACATGGGATGGGAGAACATCATGCTCGCAGTCGAGTACGACGGGGACCAACACCGCACCAGCCGCACGCAGTTCGTGAAGGACGTTGAGCGCCAGGAGTACATCACCCGTGTCGGCTGGACGCACATCAAGGTGCTCGCCGAACACCGGGGTTACGACGTGATTCGCCGCATCGAGCGTGCCTGGCACACGTTGAGCCAGCGCTGAGGGCGGGGGTCACTCGCACTTTCCCGCCCTCGGCGCTGAGTCAACGGAATTAAGACAACCTTTCCACGACCATCGCCATACCCTGGCCGCCACCCACACACATGGTCTCCACGCCGAAGGTCTTGTCGTGAGTCTGCAGGTTGTTCAGCAGGGTGGCGGTGATGCGGGCGCCGGTCATGCCGAACGGGTGGCCCAGCGCGATCGCCCCGCCGGACACGTTCAGCTTGTCCTCGTCGATACCCAGCTCGCGAGCGGAGCCGAGCACCTGCACGGCGAAGGCCTCGTTGATCTCGAACAGGTCGATATCGGAGACCGACATCTTTGCGTTCGCCAGCGCCTTCTTGACCGCCTCGATGGGGCCGAGTCCCATGATCTCCGGCGACAGGCCCGACACCCCGGTGGCGACGATCCGGGCCAGCGGCTGCAGGCCCAGCTGCTTGGCCTTGGCGTCACTGGTGATGATCACCGCGGCCGCGCCGTCATTGAGCGGGCAGGCGTTGCCGGCGGTCACCGTGCCGTTGGGTCGGAACACCGGCTGAAGCTGGCTGATCTTCTCGTAGGTGGTGCCGGCGCGCGGACCGTCGTCGGTGCTCACCACGGTGCCGTCCGGCAGCGTGACCGGGGAGATCTCGCGGGCGAAGAAGCCGCTCTTGATGGCCTCTTCGGCGCGGTTCTGGCTGCGCACCCCCCAGTGGTCCTGGTCCTCGCGGCTGATCCCGGTGTGCAGCACGACGTTCTCGGCGGTCTGGCCCATCGCGATGTAGACATCGGGCAGGTTGCCGTCGGCGCGCGGGTCATGCCACTCCTCGGCACCGGCCGCGGCGGCCTCGGTGCGGGCCATGGCGTCGTTGAACAGCGGGTTCTTGCTGTTGGGGGCGCCGTCGGCGGCTCCGATGCCGAACTGCGACACGGTCTCCACCCCGGCGGAGATGAAGGCGTCGCCCTCCCCGGCCTTGATCGCGTGGAACGCCATCCGGGTGGTCTGCAGCGACGACGAGCAGTACCGGTTCACCGTGGTGCCCGGCAGGAAGTCATAACCGAGCTGCACCGCGACGACGCGCCCGATGTTGTAGCCGGCCGCGCCACCGGGCTGACCGCAGCCCATCATCAGGTCGTCGATCTGGTGCGGGTTGAGCTCGGGCACCTTGTCCAGGGCGGCGCGCACCATCTGGGCGGCCAGGTCATCCGGGCGCATGGTGACCAGCGAGCCCTTGCCGGCCCGGCCGATCGGCGAACGAGCAGTTGAGACGATGACAGCTTCGGGCACTTCTGACTCCTTGCGATCGGGTACCAGCCGAATCTAGCCCGACGGCGCCATCGCTCGTGAATCGGCCTCGCCCAGTGCGGCGCACAGCGCCGGGATCACCTGCGAGGCCGCCAGCGCATAACCCGCTGCCGACGGGTGGTACTGATCCTGGGCGAACAGCAGCTCGGGGGCGTTGCGGAACTCCGGCGCCCGAAAGTCGGCGAACGGCACGGCGATACCGCCGGCGGCCCTGACCGCCTGGGTCTGGGCGCGGGCCAGCTGCCGAGCCCGGGTGTGCGCCACCCAGCGCAGCGGCTGCGGGATGGCGCTGACCGCCGCGAAGTCGGGGCAGGTGCCGACGACCACCACGGCGCCGCTGGAGCACAGTCGTTTGACCGCGGCGCGCAGTCGCTGCGCCGAACCGGCCACACCGTTGAGTGCGGTGACGTCGTTGGCGCCGATCATGATCACCGCCGCATCCGGTGGCGGCCCGGCGACGAACATCGCGTCGACCTGGCCGGCGAGCCCTTTGGAGGTGGCGCCCACGATCGCCTTGGTGCTCAACCGGATCCGCTTGCCCGTGCGCTCGGCCAGCGCCCGCGCGATCAGCGCCCCCGGCACCTCGGCAGCCTGCAGGCAGCCGTAGCCGGCGGCGGTCGAGTCACCGAAGATCATCAGGTGCAGGTCGACGTCCATGCCGCGCTGAAACCGCTGCACCGTCGCTTCCCCTGAAACGCGGCCGGCAGCGTAGACGCCGTCGGCGCGGGGCGGGATCTCGCACGCCCGGGGGATCGTTTGGCGGGCCAGGTCGGCCTGTTCGGCCAACAGGTTACGAACACCCAGGTAGAGGGTGCCGCTGGAGGCGAGCGCGCCCGCGGTGGCCAGCGTGATCGCCGACCGCCTCGCCACCCGGATACCCATGCCGCAATTTTACGGAGCAGCGCCGGTGGCGGCCCGTGCGCAGCAAACAAAATAGATCACGATGCGGACCCGAAGCAGTATCGGAACGAATCCTAAGATTTCCTCACAAACTTACGCGTGTGAAGATAAATTGATCCGCGTT
>CAYNJD010000239.1:0-1364 GCA_964397355.1 uncultured Mycobacterium sp.
TGGCTGAGCCAGACCACGTCGGTGCGCTCCGGGATCGCCGGTTCGAACGAAGTCAGCACCCGGTCGGCGGTGTCGCCGATCTCGGTCAGCGCGGCGACCGCCTCCTTGCGGGCGGCCGCCGCCTTGGGATCCGACGGTGCGGTGTCGATCGCCGAGCGCACCGCGCCGGCGGCGTCGCGCAGCGCCGCCAGGTAGGTCGCCAGCTCGTCGTCGAGATGATCCATCCGGCCGGGCACCCCGTCGTGGATCGCCGAGCCGAACGTCAGCGACGCGGCGTCGAGACGCTGAACCAGTTCGGGGGAGACCAATCGGGTGACGCGGCGCACCGCGACACTGAGCGCAGCCGGCGTCAGTTCGCCGGTGGCCACCGAAGTCACCCGGTCCACCAGCTCATGTGCCTCGTCGACCACCAGCAGCTGGTGCTCGGGCAACACGTTGGTCTCCGAGATGGCGTCGATGGCCAGCAGCGCATGGTTGGTGACGACGATGTCGGTCTCGCCGGCGACGGCGCGGGCTCGCTCGGCGAAGCAGTCGATGCCGAACTGGCAGCGGGCGGCGCCCACGCATTCCCGTGCTGAAACGCTGACCTGAGACCAGGATCGTTCCGGCACACCGGGTTTGAGGTCGTCGCGGTCTCCGGAGTCGGTGGTCTGCGCCCAGGCGGTGAGCCGCTGTACGTCTCGGCCCAGGGCGCTGGCCGCGAACGGTTCGAACAGTTCCTCCTGCGGCGCATCCTCGGAATCGTCGGCTGATCCACTATGGATCTTGTTGAGACACAGGTAATTCCGCCGGCCTTTGAGCAGGGCGAAGGTGGGCCGCCGGGGGAGTACGGTTTCGAGCGCGTCGGCCAGCCGCGGCAGGTCGCGGTCGACGAGCTGACGCTGCAGTGCGATGGTCGCGGTCGACACCACCACCGGGCTGTCGTCGGCCACCGCCCGCGCGATCGCCGGCACCAGATAGGCCAGCGATTTGCCGGTGCCGGTGCCGGCCTGCACCGCCAGGTGTTCGCCGGTGTCGAAGGCGTTCGCCACCGCTTCGGTCATTCGCAGCTGGCCGGCGCGTTCACTGCCGCCGAGTGCGGCCACCGCGGTGGCGAGCAGCTCGGATACGGACGGATCAGCCATGTTGTGCACATGGTGAAGTGCGCCGCCCGCACCCAACAGGCAGATTGGGCCGTATGCCGGCACAAGCGTGGGTGACCTTGGTGGTTGGCGGCGTGGCAGCCATCGGGGTCATCGTCACCTGGCAGCAGAAGAATCGCGCCGACCGGCGCAGCGGGTGGTGGCGGCGTAGTGCATGGGCTTTCGAGCGTAGCTTCAGCGAGAATGAATCCCAGCGTCGGCTGGGCTGGCAATTGCTGGACG
>CAYNJD010000239.1:1464-5427 GCA_964397355.1 uncultured Mycobacterium sp.
AGCGGTTGCCCGGCGGGGCGGTGCACGCACTACCAGCGGACCTGCGGGACGGGCTGATCACCAGCGCCACGGCGCTGGACGCCTGGCACAGCATTACGCCGTTGGCGCGCAACGAGTTCATCTGCTGGGTCGAAGACGCCAAGCAGCAGGCCACCCGTGAGCGCCGCATCCGCCGGACCCGTGAGGAGTTGGAGGAAGGCAAGCGGCGCCCCTGTTGCTGGCCCGGCTGCAAGCACCGCGAGCGCAACGGCAAATAGTCCGGCGGTCAGACGCCGCCGGAAATCGTCCGGGTCGGGATCGCCGGATCGCCGTGTGCGAGCTTCAATCCCTCCCACGGCAGGCTGTGCAGCCCGGCGGCGACGCGGTCCCGGGCGGTGTCCAGCGTCCCGGTATCGGCGACCACGTCGCCGCCGCGAACCAGCGGAACCGTCAGCACCCGGGCCGGCCCGTCGACCTCCGGCGGGTGACCGGTGGGGTAGACCACTTCCTCGACGATGGTGCCGCTGGGACGCGACACCCGCAGCGCCTGTTTGCGTCCGCCCCGCGACACCTTGTCGGCGCTGCGCTTGCGCACCGGGGTCCCGTCTACCTCGACCAGCTTGTAGACGAAACCGGCGGTCGGTGCGCCAGAGCCGGTGACCAGCGCCGTGCCGACGCCGTAGCTGTCCACCGGCGCAGCGCGCAGCGCCGCTATCGCGAACTCGTCCAGATCGCCGGAGACCACGATCTTGGTGTCGGTGGCTCCCAATCCATCCAGCTGCTCGCGGGTCTGCTGAGCCAATACCGCCAGTTCACCGGAGTCGATGCGGACCGCGCCCAGCCCCGGCCCGGCCGCCGCCACGGCATTGGCAACCCCGGCGGTGACGTCGTAGGTGTCCACCAGCAGCGTGGTGTCGACACCCTGCGCGGCGACCTGGGAGCGGAATGCCGCCAATTCGCCCTCGGGGCCGGTGTGCAGCAGGGTGAAGGCGTGCGCGCTGGTGCCCAGTACCGGTACGCCGAAGCGGCGGTGCGCTTCCAGATTGGACGTTCCGGCGAATCCTGCCAGGTAGGCGGCCCGGGCGGCGGCGACGGCGGCCTGCTCGTGGGTGCGCCGGGAGCCCATCTCGATCAGCGGCCGGCCGGCTGCGGCGCTGACCATGCGGGCGGCCGCCGAGGCGATGGCGGTGTCGTGGTTGAAGAGCGACAGCAGCAGCGTCTCGAGCACGATGCACTCGGCGAAGCTGCCGTGCACGGTGAGCACCGGAGACCCGGCGAAGTACAACTCGCCTTCGGCGTAGCCCTCGACATCGCCGCGGAAGCGGAAATCGGCCAGGTAGCCGACCGTGTCCGGGTCCAACAACTCCGAGAGCACGCTCAGCGCGGCGTCGTCGAAGGAGAAGCCGGTCAGCGCCTGCAACAGCCGCTCGGTGCCGGCGACCACCCCGTAGCGGCGACCCTCGGGAAGCCTGCGGGCGAACATTTCGAAGCTGGTGCGCCGGCCGGCCGTGCCGTCACGCAGGGCGGCGGCCAGCATGGTCAGCTCGTACTTGTCGGTGAGCAACCCGCTGCACCGGGCCGAGGAGTCCACCCGCCAACCGTATCGACTGGACTCGACGCCGCCGCGACTCGGTATCCTGACACCTATGGCCACGTCAGCAGCGACGTCCACCCCGGTGAAGCCGCAGGGCACCGGCCAGCGGCAGACTGACCAGGTCGAGGAGACAGCCTCCCCCTGGGTGACCATCGTCTGGGACGACCCGGTCAACCTGATGACCTATGTGACGTATGTCTTTCAGAAGCTGTTCGGCTACAGCGAACCGCACGCGACCAAGCTGATGCTGCAGGTGCACCACGAGGGCAAGGCCGTGGTGTCCGCTGGAAGCCGGGAGTCGATGGAGGTCGACGTGTCCAAACTGCATGCCGCCGGGTTGTGGGCGACCATGCAACAGGACCGCTGAGACGCCGACCGAAGGGAACCGGGACCTCACGTGCACAAGTGGAAGCGGGTAGAAACCGACGACGGCCCCCGCTTCAGGTCCGCGCTGGCCCTGCATGAGGCCGCGCTGCTCCGGAACCTGGTCGGCTCGATCGTGGACATGCTCGATGCGCGCGAAACCGCTTCGGAACCGGATGAACTCGAACAGATCACCGGGATGAGGACGGGCAATGCCAAGCCGCCCGAGGACGCCACCACGCGGCGGCTGCTGCCGGACTTCGTCCGCGCCGACGGGGAAGGCTCGGCGGTCGAGGATCCCAACGTGGACGCGGCAGGCTTGAATGCGGCGCTGCGCAGCCTGCACGAACCGGGGATCATCGATGCGAAACGTACTGCGGCGCAGCGGATGTTGGAAACACTGCCGGAGCGGGGCGGCCGGTTCGAGCTGACCGAGGAGCAGGCGAACGCCTGGATCGCGGCCGTCAACGACATCCGGCTCGCGCTGGGCACCATGCTGCAGATCGGTCCCGACGGCCCCGAGCAGCTGGCGCCCGGTGATCCGATGGCCGGCCAGCTCAACGTGTATCAGTGGCTCACCGTGCTGCAGGAATACCTGGTGGTCGCGCTGATGGGGCGGCGGGGACGATGACCGGCATGGGTTCGATCACCGATGTCGCCGGCATCCGGGTGGGCCACCACGACCGGCTCGATCCGGACGCGACGCTGGGCTCAGGCTGGGCGAGCGGAGTGACCGTCGTGTTGACGCCGCCCAGGACGGTCGGTGCTGTAGACGGCCGAGGTGGTGCCCCGGGCAGCCGGGAGACCGACCTGCTGGATCCGGCCAACAGCGTGCGCTGGGTGGACGCGGTGGTGCTCTCCGGTGGCAGCGCCTACGGCCTGGCGACCGCAGACGGCGTGATGACCTGGCTGGAGGAGCAGGGCCGCGGCGTGGCGCTCGACGGCGGCGTGGTGCCGATCGTGCCGGCCGCGGTCATCTTCGATCTGCCCGTCGGCGGCTGGGATCGGCGACCCACCGCCGAATTCGGCTACGCCGCGGCGACGGCGGCCGCCGGCCCCGACGGCCAACACCCGGCGGTCGGCTGCGTCGGCGCCGGCGTCGGGGCACGCGCCGGGGTGTTCAAAGGCGGGGTGGGCACCGCGTCGACCACGCTGGATCTCGGCGACCACACCGTCACGGTCGGGGCACTGGTGGTGGTGAACCCCACCGGTGAGGTCATCGACGCCACCACCGGGCTGCCGTGGTCGGCGCACCTCATCGAGGAATTCGGTCTGACCGCCCCGCCGTCGGAGCAGCTGGCGGTGCTGGCCCGGCTGGAGCCCAAATCCCTCGCGCTCAACACCACCGTCGCGGTGGTGGCCACCGACGCCGCGCTCAGCCCGGCCGGATGCCGGCGGGTTGCGATCGCCGCCCAGGATGGGCTGTCGCACACCATCCGGCCCGCTCACACCCCGGTGGACGGCGATACGGTGTTCGCGTTGGCGACGGGGGTCGTCGAGGTTCCCGAGCTGCCGGGAACACCTGCGGCGATGTCCCCGGAGACCGGGCTGATCACCGCGGTGGGCGCGGCCGCGGCGGACTGTCTGGCCCGGGCGGTGCTGGTCGGACTGCTGGCCGCCGAACCGGTGGCCGGAATACCGACCTACCGGGGCACGTTGCCGGGTGCGTTCGCCAACAAGCCCACCGCCACTACGGGAAGGTCGTGACGTGCTGACGATTCGTGCCGATCTCGTCGACGCGATGGTCGCCCACGCCCGGGCCGACCATCCCGATGAAGCATGCGGCGTGCTGGCCGGCCCGGAGGGGTCCGACCGGCCGGAACGCCACATCGCGATGATCAACGCCGAACGCTCACCGACCTTCTACCGGTTCGACTCGGCCGAGCAGCTGAAAGTGTGGCGCGAGATGGATGATGCCGACGAGGTGCCGGTGGTGATCTACCACTCGCACACCGCGACCGAGGCCTACCCCAGCCGCACCGACATCGCGCTGGCCGCCGAACCCGACGCACACTACGTGCTGGTGT
>CAYNJD010000240.1:0-4055 GCA_964397355.1 uncultured Mycobacterium sp.
GACGGTGCGCAGCCGCTGAAACCGCGCTTCCCGCGGCGCGTTCGTCACTTCTGTCTCGGCTGTCTCGGCTGTCTCGGCTGTCTCGGCTGTCTCGGCGCGGGCGGTGTGACATCTTTTCGAAATGGATAGCGTCGGCGCTATCGCCGTATTGCCAGGAACCGTCGGGGCGTCGCGGTCGTCTTACGCAGATGGGACGACAACAGTTCTATTTTGACGCCGCTGCAGTGGCTGGCGGTGGTAATGTGCGTCGTGTAACGTTACGCGTTACGGATGGCTCGTGATCCTGTCGTTTGCAGACAAAGACACGGAACGACTGTTCTGTGGACGTCGCATCGCGAGGTACGGCCCAACCCTTACTCGGCGGGCGCTGGAGAAATTGCTCATGCTCAACGCGGCTAACAACCTCACCGACCTCACCGTGCCGCCCGGCAACCGACTCGAACCGCTCGTCGGCGACCGCAAGGGCCAGCACAGTATCCGCGTCAATGACCAATATCGCATCTGCTTCACGTGGACACCGGCAGGCCCTGACCGGGTGCAACTCACCGACTATCACTAGGAGGATTGCCATGCGTGACATCCCGCCCGTTCACCCGGGTCAAATCCTTGCCGATCAGTATCTGAACGAGTTGGGTCTCTCGCAGCGCCGGCTGGCCGAACTGATCGACGTGCCACCTCGGCGCATCAACCAGATCGTCAAAGGCGAGCGTGCGATCACGCCCGACACATCGCTTCGCCTCGGGAAACTGTTCGGTCAATCCGACACGTTCTGGCTCAACCTGCAGCAGCACTACGAAGTTGAGCTAGCACGTGAGACGTCGGACCTGACCCGCGTGCAAATCTGGAAGGAGGTCGGCTGACGCTTCAGCGTCACCTGCGATCACTACGTGTACTGGAAACGCCAGGACCGCAAGGTGTTGCGCAGTGCCGCCTGCACTACCGCTGAGTGGAACCGCGGCACCCGCCGCGCCGTCTTACTCATATGGGACGACAACAGCTGTACCTCGACGATGCCGCCGTGGTCTCGGTGGCGGACTGCTTTGATGTCACCGCGGCGACCATCGATAACGCCGCTCGTATCCGATTGGGCGGCTTGACATTCAACGGCACCCTCGCCGGGCGTGATCATGCGGCGGCGGGGGAGGCGCTGCGCCGTGCGCTGGATTCCTGGGCGGCGGAGCTGGCGCGTTGGTCGCGGGCCAACAGTGAGATCGCCGCGGCATTGCGCGCCGGCCTGGTGCGCTACCGGCACGCCGAATCGGCCATGGCGGATCGGCTCGGCTGAGGTGGCGCAACACTACGATGTGGCCGGGCGGCTCGCCGAAGGTCGAGAAGCGGTGGCGCACAGTCAAACCTATGTCTCGGCGTGCTATCGGCTGGGCTACCGCCATCCCGAACTCACCGGCTATGACGGTCAGCTCGCCGACAGCTACGACAGCGAAGCCGGCCTGGACCTGCGGGCGCTCGACGCCGACTGCGCCGCACTGGGCGCGCTGGCCGACACCGCCGACGATGTACTGCGCCAGCAGCGGGCGCAGCTCGCTGAATTCACCACGGCCTGGCGGGGGCGGGGCGCGGATGCCGCGGCGGAGTTTCTGCGCCGGCACTGCGACGCCGGTGGTCAGCTGACGTCCCGGTTGCGCGCGGCCGCCGCGGGCTGTGCCGCGCTGCGCGACGAGCTGTGGCGGCTCGTCGATACCAAAGTCGCCGCGGTGCTGGCGATCGACGACCGGGCGGGCGGCGCGCGTCCGGCATGGCTGGCCGCCGCGCATGCGGTGAACGCCGGCGCAACCGACGATCACGCGGCCGAGGTCGTCGAAAAGCAGGTGATGCCCCACGTGGACAGCGACGTTCGGGGCGAGTGGCTGCCTGCGGTGCGGTCGGCCAAAGACGGGGCGGCGGCGGCTTACCGCAGTGCGAGCGCGGCGGCCGACCCCGCGCCGGGGGTGATGTTCGCGGTCCCCGGTGACCTCGGGCCGGAGCACCAGCCCGAGGAGTCGCAGCCGGTTGGGCCGCCGGCTGCGGCCGCGGTGATCCCGGCGGCGGCACCGTCGGGCGAGCCGCCCGAGGACCCCGCGACGAAAGCGCCGCCGGTGCCGGATGACCCGGAGCCGCCGCCGGCACCAGTCGACGACGTCCCGGATGATCTCGGCATGCCGTCAGGCCTCGGGCTGCCTGGCGATCTGGGCGTGCCCTCGGGCGGGCTACCGGGCGCTGGCAGCGGTCTTGGCGGGCTCGGCGGATTGGGCGGGCTGATACCCCGGCTCGCCGACGCCCTGGGCGATAACGGGCTCGGCGAGCCGTTCAGTGATCCGTTCGAGGACCCGGCCGGGCCCGACGAGCACGACGCCGACGACCCCGACGACCCCGACGAGCACGACGCCGACGACCCCGACGACGCCGAGGGCTCCGACGATCCGGAGTCCGAACCGGCAGTGGAGGCCGCCGCCGAAGAGGCCGTCGGCGACGCCGACGGCGAGCAACCCGAATCCGACGACACCGAGACCGCGGAGGAAGCCCGGGCCGCCCCCGAGCCGGTGCCGCTGGCGGCGGACACCGCGGCAGCCGAGGAACCCGAGCAAGCCCCCGAGACGGTGCCCGACGCCCCTGCGAAGACGCCATGCGAGACCGCCGCCGAGGAATTGCCGCAGGTGGGGCAGTAAACCCGTCAAGGCATGAAGATGTCTGGTCAATTGCATCACGATGCGGACGGCGTATGCTGATGAAGGTGAGGACAACCGTGGTGATCGATAGCGATGTCGCCGCCGAGGTTGACCGGCTTCGGCGGGAGGGCTTGGGTATCAGTGAAGCGCTCAACTTGCTCGCGCGCCGTGGAATGGCCGCGCAGACCAGCGCACCAGAGGCTCGTTACCGGCACCGCACCGCCCGGATCGGCCTGAAAGTCGACGTCACGAACGTGGCGGACGTGCTCGATCTGCTCGATGACGACCGATGATCGTCGACGCGAACCTTTTGCTGTACGCCGTTGATGAGGACAGCAGGCACAATCCGGCTGGTGCCGCGTGGCTGCAGGAAACGTTGCGCGGCCCCAACCGGGTCGGGCTGCCGTGGCAGACGGTCGGCGCATTCCTGCGGATCGTTACCCACCCCAGAGTTACCGAGAACCCGCTGAGCGCGTCGGAGGCGTGGAGCTACGTCGCGGACTGGCTGGCCGTGCCGGTCGTGTGGGTCCCACCGGCCACCGAAGCCACCGCCCGTGTCTACGCCAGAATCTGTTCTCAAGTCGACGTCACCGGCAACCTGGTTCCGGATGCCCAACTGGCTGCTCTCGCGATGGAGCACGGCGTCGAGCTGGCGTCCGCCGACTCCGATTTTCAGCGATTCCCCGGGCTGCGCTGGATCAACCCGCTGAGTTGGTAGCGAGGCGGACTCACCTCACCCCTGGCGGACGCCCCAATTCTGCAGCGCCGAAACGATTTTGGCCGCCGCCTCCAGCTGTTCCAACGACGGCTCCTCGGTCGGGGTGCGCCATTGCGCGACCACCGCCAGGGCGCCGTCGAGGAATTGCTGCCGGGTCTGGCCGCGCTGGATCTTGCCGCTGGAGGTGGTGGGCATCGACACGTGATGCACCAGCACCACCGCGTCGGCCGCGACCCCGTGGTGCGTCGCGACCGCGGTCCGGATCTTTTCGATGACGGCATCGAGGTCGGTCTCGGCGATCCGCGCGCTGTCCACCTCGTGAACCACGACCAGTTGCTCCACGCCATTCGGTGGAGCGTCCGTGGCGAACGCCGCCCCGCGGCCGGACACCAGTACCGGATCGCTTTGCTGCACGGTGAACTCGATGTCGTTGGGGTAGTAGCGGTGCCCATCGATCACCACCAGATCCTTGCAGCGTCCGGTGGTGAAAAGTTCGCCGGCGCAGAGGAATCCGTAGTCGCCGGTGCGCAGGAACGGCCCGCGGTTCGGGTCACCCGGCGCGGCCAGCCTCGCCCCGAACGCTGCCGCGGTCTCCTCGGGCCTGTTCCAGTAGCCCAGGGCGACATTGGGCCCGGCGACCCAGATCTCGCCGATCTCGTCGGGTCCGCAGGGCT
>CAYNJD010000240.1:4155-5381 GCA_964397355.1 uncultured Mycobacterium sp.
GCGACATTGGGCCCGGCGACCCAGATCTCGCCGATCTCGTCGGGTCCGCAGGGCTGGTGGGTCACCGGGTCGACGATGGCGACGTCGGATTCGCGCGGCTGACCGCAACCCACGAACGTCGCGGCCGCCGGATCATCCGGTGCGATGTCGACAATGCGGTCCTGCTCCAGCGCCACGCGGTCGAGGTAGCGCACCCCCGGCATCCCGGTGGCGCAACCGGCCGACACCTGCAGGGTGGCCTCGGCCAGCCCGTACACCGGGTAGCACGACGAAATCTGGAAACCCGCCGGCGCGAAGGCGTCGGCGAAGGCCGCCAGCGACGTGGCGCGCACCGCCTCGGCGCCGTTCATTGCCACGGTCATGCAGGAAAGGTCCAGGGCGGCACGCTCTTCCGGGGTGCTGGTCTCCACGCACCGGTCGTAGGCGAAGTTCGGTGCGGCGGTGATCACACCGCGATGCCGCGACACCAGTTCCAGCCAGCGCATCGGACGTTTGATGAACGCCGTCGGCGACATCAGCGCCGTGCTGGCCCCGATGTAGACCATGGACAGGATGCCGCCGATCAGGCCCAGGTCATGGTGCGGCGGCAGCCAGAACACGCCCTTGGCGTTCTCGTCACCGTTCCACGCCTGTCGGATGGCGTCGCAGTTGTGCAGCACGTTGCCGTGGCTGAGCAGCACGCCCTTGGGGGAGCGGGTCGAGCCCGAGGTGTATTGGATGGCGGCTGGGGAGTGGGTGTCGATGTCGGGGGCCACCCAGGTCTCGGGGTCGGCGCCGGCGTCGGTGAAGAACCAGTGCTGCGGCTCGCCGGGGAGCCCGGCGACCGCGGAGCGGGTGGCCTGCTGGGTCTCGCCGGCGGTGAGCGCGAACCGGGCCTGCGCGTCGGGGACGACCACCTGCAGGCGCGGCGCCAGCTTCTGGTGCACCGGCACCGCGACGGCGCCGGCGTAGAGGCAACCGAAGAAGCCGGCGATGAAGTCCAGGCCCGGACGCACCAGCACCAGCACCCGCTCCCCGGCCACGTCGTGGCGCTGCAGGTTCGCCGCGATCGCGCGGGCGCGCCGGTCGAGCTCGCGGAAGCTCACCTCACTGCGGCCCTCGTCGTCGCCGTTGTAGGAGAAGCTGAACGCCACCTTGTCGCCGAACCGCTCGGCTTGGCGTTGCAGCAGCTCGACCAGTGTTTCGGCGATGGGTGTGGTCACTGTGGGCGTGAAGTCCATGCCCCC
>CAYNJD010000241.1:0-5351 GCA_964397355.1 uncultured Mycobacterium sp.
CCGGCCCCGGTTCCGACCTCGACCACCGCCTTGCCGCCGCTGAGCTTGGTCAGCAAACTCAGCAGCGCGCCCACCGCGGGGCTGATCGACCCCACGCCGATCTCGCCGGCCCGATCGCGGGCGGCCGCCAGAACCGCGTCCTCCGACATCGAGTCCTCGGCGTGCGACAGCAGGGCGTCGGCCCGGCTCTGCGGCGGTTGCGGCCCGGAGGCGTCATCGGCCATGAGCGCAGCGTAGGACAAACCCCCGGGCGGCGGCGCACAGGCGTCCGTCCGACACGCCCGGGATGCGTCCCGTGTCCGAACTGTTATCTGCGGTCATCGCCGCACCGTGCGCCGCATTCGAACACAAGTCCACAGTCGGCGTTCAGGGCCGGCACAGAGCTGACACACCGCGATGGGTAACGGTATCGGCATGGAACGAGGTAGTAAGCGGCCTCGAGACACTCGGAATACACGGGGCCGGTCGCACGTTGACCCCGGCAATGCGCTGCCGTCATCCGACGGCGGCCCTGATACGGAGGATGCCGCCATAACCACATTGCTGCCCCCGGTCGCCATGTCGCACCCGACCACCCACTCGGACCGCTACTCCGACACCGACTGGGTCGAACCGTCCGAGGAGCCGCAGGGGACCGCGGTGTTCGACGCCACCGGTGACGCGGCGGCCATGCCGTCCTGGGACGAACTGGTGCGCCAGCACGCCGACCGGGTGTACCGGTTGGCCTACCGGCTGTCCGGTAACCAGCAGGACGCCGAGGATCTCACCCAGGAGACCTTCATCCGGGTGTTCCGTTCGCTGCACAACTACCAGCCCGGAACCTTCGAGGGCTGGCTGCACCGGATCACCACCAACCTGTTCCTGGACATGGTGCGCAGGCGGGGCCGGGTGCGCATGGAGGCGCTGCCCGAGGATTACGACCGGGTGCCGGCCGACGAGCCCGACCCCGAGCAGATTTATCACGACGCCCGGCTGGATCCCGACCTGCAGGCGGCGCTGGACTCGTTGGCGCCGGAGTTCCGGGCGGCGGTCGTGCTGTGCGACATCGAAGGCCTGTCCTACGAGGAGGTCGGGGCCACCCTCGGGGTGAAGCTGGGCACCGTCCGTAGCCGTATCCACCGGGGGCGCCAAGCGCTGCGCGACTACCTCGCGAACCGTCCCGGTCAGCGCGACGGTTCTGAGCTGGGCGGCGTCGCGGCCGGCTGAGTCACGCCGCCGCATAAACACCGCCGGTTGCCGCGTCTGCGCGCCATGTCGCGCTACATTCATATAAGGGCCGTTCTTAATCAGACCGTGTTGGTCGGTGGCCCGGCTGCACAGGCAGGTGAGCGGAAGGAGTGCGGTGGTGACGGACCGGGGAGGTGTGTTCCGTCGCGCGTTCTCCTGGCTGCCCTCGCAGTTCGCCTCGCAGAGCGACGCGCCGGTCGGTGCCCCCCGCCAGTTCGGCTCCACCGAGCACCTGTGCAGCGAGGCGATCGCCGCCTACGTCGACGGCGAGTTGCGGATGAACGCCCACCTGCGGGCCGCCCACCACCTGTCGCTGTGCCCCGAATGCGCCGCCGAAGTGGAGTATCAGGGCCGGGCCCGATCGGCGCTGCGGGATTCGCATCCGATCCGGATCCCGTCGTCGCTGCTGGGTCTGCTGGCCCAGATCCCGGACTGTCCGGCCGAGTGTCCCCCCGACGAGCCGACGACCCCGATGCCCGCCCGGTTCGCCGACGGCAAGCCGCAGGATCGGCGCAAACGTCGGTAAGGTGGATGCGATGCGGCGCCGGCGCGCCAGGAGCGCTTGGCCTGCGGTGCCTGGAAGCCGACGCCGGACCCGGAAGAGGAATAGGTGAGCTCCAACAACGACAACGCCGGCAGTAACCGCCTGGCGCCACGGCCTGTCTACCGGCCCCCCGTGGACACCGCGTCCAAGAAGGCCTTCGGCCGGCCCGACGGGGTGCCCGGATCGTTCATCCCGGCCGAGGTGCGGCCCAAGAAATACCGTGAACAGGGCGAGTTCACCCCGCGTGACCTGCCGCCCGACCCGGTGCTCAAGGAGGCGTTCAGCCGTCCCGCCGGCGCCGGATCCTCGTTGCAGCGCCATCCCGCCGACGCCGGCGCACTGGACCGCAACGGCAAGCCCGACCAGCTCGAGGACACCGACGACCCGTGGCGGGATCCCGCTGCCGGTGCGGCCCTCGGCGGGCCCGCCGTGGTTCCGCCGCCGCCGCGGGCGGCCGGCGACGGGGGTGGCCGGCTCGGTGTGCGCGACGTGCTGTTCGGCGACCGGGTCTCCTACCGCGCGCTGGCCACGCTGGCCGCGATCGCGCTGGCGATCGGCATGGTCGGCGGCTGGGTGGGGCGCACCACCGCGCAGGTCGTCGAGGCGTTCACCACCTCGAAGGTGACGCTGTCGACCAAGGGCAATGCCGAAGAGCCGGCCGGGCGGTTCGCCAAGGTCGCCGAGGCGATCGCCAATTCGGTGGTGACCGTCGAGTCCGTCAGCGATGACCAGGGCATGCAGGGCTCCGGTGTCGTCGTCGACGGCAAGGGCTACATCGTCACCAACAACCACGTCATCTCCGAAGCGGCCAACAATCCCAGCAAGTTCAAGACCACGGTGGTGTTCAACGACGGCAAAGAGGTGCTGGCCAACCTGGTGGGACGCGACCCGAAGACCGACCTGGCGGTGCTCAAGGTCGACAACGTCGACAACCTGAGCGTGGCCCGCCTCGGCGACTCCGACAAGGTGCGGGTCGGCGACGAGGTGATCGCGGCCGGAGCTCCGCTGGGGCTGCGCAGCACCGTCACCCACGGCATCATCAGCGCGGTGCACCGGCCGGTGCCGCTGTCCGGCGAGGACTCCGACACCGACACCGTCATCGACGCGGTGCAGACCGACGCCTCGATCAACCACGGCAACTCCGGCGGCCCGCTGATCGACATGGACTCGCAGGTGGTCGGGATCAACACCGCTGGAAAGTCGTTGTCCGACAGTGCCAGTGGCCTCGGATTCGCGATTCCGGTCAACGAGATGAAGACGGTGGCCGAAGCGCTGATCAAGGACGGCAAGATCGTGCACCCCACGCTGGGGGTCAGTGCCCGGTCGGTCAGCAACGCCATCGCCTCCGGCGCGCAGATCGCCAACGTCAAGGTGGGCGGCCCCGCGGAGAAGGGCGGCATCCTGGAGAACGACGTGGTGGTCAAGATCGGTGACCGCAGTGTGGCCAACGCCGACGAATTCGTGGTGGCGGTGCGCAACCTGACCATCGGGAAGGAAGCGCCCGTCGAGGTGGTCCGCGACGGCCGTCATGTCACGTTGACCGTGACCCCCGCCGCCGACGGATAAATGTCCGGCTGATGTTTGCCAATGTGGGCTGGGGCGAGATGCTGGTCCTGGTGGTGGTCGGGTTGGTCATCCTGGGCCCGGAGCGGTTGCCGGGGGCGATCCGATGGACCGCGGGGGCATTACGCCAGGCCCGCGACTATGTCAGCAATGCCACCGATCAGCTGCGCGACGAGATGGGCCCGGAGTTCGACGATCTGCGTGCGCCGCTGAGCGAGTTGCAGAAGCTTCGCGGCATGACGCCGCGGGCCGCCCTGACCAAGCATCTGCTCGATGGGGATGATTCGCTGTTCACCGCGGTCGGCTCACTGGCCGAGGCGCCGCGCAGCGCGCCGCCGCCGGCCGCGGCGGCCGAACCCGTGCTCGGGGGGCCCGCCCCGTTCGACTCCGACGCGACCTAGCGTCGCGTGTTGCCGGTGTCCAGGCCCAGCGACATCCCGACCAGCCCGCGTCCGCGGGTGGCCAGCTGTTCGGCGATCCGGCGCAACTCCTTGCCGGCCACCGAGTCCGGCGTGAGCACC
Source organism: uncultured Mycobacterium sp. (assembly GCA_964397355.1). GTDB lineage: Bacteria > Actinomycetota > Actinomycetes > Mycobacteriales > Mycobacteriaceae > Mycobacterium. The sequence goes on from CAYNJD010000241.1 coordinate 3,856, forward strand.
ACCGGGGATCCGGCGTCGCCGCCGGTCACCATCTCACTGTCGATCGGCACCTGACCCAGCAGCGGAACGTCGCGGCCCATCGCCCTGGTCAACCGCTCGGCGACCTGTTCGCCGCCGCCCTCGCCGAACAGGTGCATGGTGGACCCGTCGGGCATCGCCAGCCCGGACATGTTCTCCACCACGCCGACGACCTGCTGGCGGGTCTGCAGGGCGATCGCCCCGGCCCGCTCGGCCACCTCGGCGGCCGCCTGCTGCGGGGTGGTCACCACCAGGATCTCCGCCGGCGGCACCAACTGGGCCACCGAGATCGCGATGTCACCGGTGCCCGGCGGCAGGTCGAGCAGCAGCACGTCCAGGTCGCCCCAGTAGACGTCGGCCAGGAACTGCTGCAGCGCCCGGTGCAGCATCGGGCCCCGCCACACCACCGGGGTGTTGCCCTTGGTGAACATCGCGATCGAGATCACCTTCACGCCGTATCCGATCGGCGGCATGATCATCGAGTCCACCTGCGTCGGCAACGCCGTCACGCCCATCATCCGCGGCACCGAGTGACCGTAGATGTCGGCGTCGAGCACCCCGACCGACAGGCCGCGTTCGGCCAGGGCGACCGCCAGGTTGACCGTCACGCTGGATTTGCCGACCCCGCCCTTGCCCGAGGCGATCGCGTAGACCTTGGTCAGCGATCCCGGTTGGGCGAACGGAATGACCGGTTCCTTGGCGTCGCCGCGCAGCTGTTTGCGCAGCTCGGCGCGCTGCTCGTCGCTGAACACGTCCAGGCTCACCTTGACCGGGCCGGTGCCGGGCACGTCGTTGACCGCGCGCGTCACCATGTTGGTGATCTCGGCCTTCATCGGACAGCCGGCGATCGTCAGATAGATCGTGACGTGGACGCTGTGGTCGTCGGCGATCTCGATGCTCTTGACCATGCCCAGTTCGGTGATCGGACGCTGAATGTCGGGGTCCAGCACGGTGCCCAGCGCGGCGTAGATCGCATCGTGCAGGGCTGCGGAGTCATCTTGAGTCTTGGACATCACGTCGAGTCTAAGCCAGTGGGCCGGCGCCCCCGACTGTGATCTCGGTCAGGCCGGCGGGGCGGGCTGCGGCGCCTCCGCCGGTGCCGGGGCGGGCGCCTGCGGTGGCAGCGCCGGTTGCTCGTCGGGGGGGGCGGGCGGCGCCGGTGCCACCGCATACGGCGGCATCGGTGCCGCCGGGGCCGGGGGCGCGTCCGGCGGAGCCAACGGGGCCGGCGGGACGGCGTAGGGCGCCGCCGGCGGGACGGCGTTGGGTGCGTTGGGTGGCGGCGCGGGTGCCGGCGGGCCCACCCCGGCCTGCGGCTCCAGGCAGATCATGCGGCAGGCCACCGAGGGGCGCGGCTGCTGCTGGGCCGGTGTCATCCATGGCGGCAGCCACGGCGTGTTCGCCGGCTGGGTGTCGGCGACAGGCTGACCCAGGTCGATCAGCGACGCCCCGGCCGTCGGGTCCACCGGGGTGAGGCC
>CAYNJD010000242.1:0-5336 GCA_964397355.1 uncultured Mycobacterium sp.
GGTGCATCTCGCGGGTGCGGATCTGGATCTCCAGCGGCTTGCCCTCCGGGCCGATCACGGTGGTGTGCAGCGACTGATACACCCCGTAGCGCGGCTGGGCGATGTAGTCCTTGAACCGGCCGGCCATCGGCTGCCACAGCGAGTGCACCACGCCGACCGCGGCATAGCAGTCCCGGATCTCGTCGCACAGGATCCGCAACCCCACCAGGTCATAGATGTCGTCGAAGTCGCGGCCCCGCACGATCATCTTCTGGTAGATCGACCAGTAGTGCTTCGGCCGGCCCTCGACGGTCGCGGCGATCTTCGACTTCGCCAGCGTGTTGATGATCTCGGTGCGCACCTTGGCCAGGTAGGTGTCCCGCGACGGCGCCCGGTCGGCCACCAGTCGCACGATCTCCTCGTACTTCTTCGGGTGCAGGATCGCGAACGACAGATCCTCGAGCTCCCACTTGACGGTGGCCATACCCAGCCGATGTGCTAGCGGCGCAATGACTTCCAGCGTCTCACGGGCCTTGCGGGCCTGCTTCTCCGGCGGCAGGAAGCGGATGGTGCGCATGTTGTGCAGCCGGTCGGCGACCTTGATCACCAGCACCCGCGGGTCGCGCGCCATCGCGATGACCATCTTGCGGATCGTCTCGGCTTCGGCCGCGGTGCCCAGCACCACCTTGTCCAGCTTGGTCACCCCGTCGACGAGGTGGCCGACCTCTTCGCCGAATTCACCCGAGAGCGCCTCCAGCGTGTAGCCGGTGTCTTCGACGGTGTCGTGCAGCAGCGCGGCAACCAGCGTGGTGGTGTCCATGCCCAGCTCCGCCAGGATGGTGGCGACCGCCAGCGGATGGGTGATGTAGGGATCCCCGGAATGGCGCAGCTGGGTGGCGTGACGCTGTTCGGCGACCTCGTAGGCGCGCTGCAGCAGCACCAGGTTGGCCTTCGGGTAGAACTGCCGGTGCACCGCGACCAGCGGCTCCAGCACCGGGCTCAGCGCGCCGCGCTGGGCGGTGATCCGGCGGGCGATCCGGGCCCGCACCCGCCGGGATGCGCTGGTGGGGACTTTGAGCAGGTCGGTGCGCTCCGTGGGCGAGTCCTGGGCAGGCGCCTCCGATATCGCCACCGGCTGGGTGGCCTCAGCGTTGTGCCGGTCCTGGGCTGAGTTCTCTTCGAAGCCCTCGGCCGAGCCTTGATCCGAGCCCACTACCTTTACCTCCGACCACGAGAATATCGGCTAAACCAGGCGCAGGCTCGTCAGCTGCAACGGCGCCACCGCGGCGCGTCCGCCCAGCCCGGCCAGTTCCAGCACCACCGCAGCGGCGATGACGTCGGCTCCGGCGCGGCGCAACAACCGCCGGGTGGCCGCCAGCGTGCCGCCGGTGGCCAACACGTCGTCGACGATCACCACCCGGCGCCCGGCCAGCTCGACACCGTCGGCCGGGATTTCCAGGACGGCCTGTCCGTACTCGAGCTGGTAATCCTCCGACAGTACCGGCGGCGGCAGTTTGCCGCCCTTGCGCACCGCCAGCGCACCCACCCCGATCCGGTCGGCGACCGCTCCGGCCAGCAGAAACCCCCGAGCGTCGATGCCGGCCACCAGGTCGGCCCCGGCAGCGGCCACCGCTAGCGCTTCGGTGACCGCGGCCAGCCCGGCGGCGTCGGCGAACACCGGGGTCAGGTCTTTGAACGCGATTCCGGGGGTGGGAAAGTCGGCCACCTCACGGGTCAGCGACGCGATGATCTGGGCGACGGAATCGTCTGCCGGTCCGGCCGGGTTCACTGTTGCAGCGCCCAGCGGTCCATGTTCCAGCCGGCACCCCAACGGGTCGGGTTGGCAGCGACACCGTAGGTCTTCTTCGACGACAGCAGGGTGCGCTGCTGGCGGTACAGCGGCAGCGTGGGCATATCGGCCCACAGCACCGGGGCGCTCTCGGCCAGCAACCGGACCATCTCGGCGGGGTCGGCGGTCACGGCCAGTGCCGAGATGATGCCGTCGATCTGGTCGTTGTGGTAGCCCGACAGGTTGTTGCCGTTGCCGCTGAACAGCTCGTAGGCGTCCATCAGCGACGACCCCGTCGACCCGCTGCCGGTGGAGCCGCCGGTGCTGGCCAGCAGCACGTCGATCTGTCCGTCCCGCAACGCCTGCGGCCCGATGGCCTCCGACGCCACCTCGGTGACGGTGATGCCGGCCGGGGCGCACGAGGTGGTGATCGCCCCGACCACCGCGGCCAGCCGGGTGTTGGGTGCGCGGTAGCCGATTCGCACCGTCAGCGGCTTGCCCCCCAGCGTGTCGCGGGCGGCGTTCGGGTCGGCGTGTGCGAACTGCTCGGCCTCGGGAACGTTCTCGGCCTGGTCGAACGCGTCGTCGATGGCGGTGTTGAGCCGTGAGTTGACCATCGGCACCCCGGCGTCGTGGGCGATGACATCACGCGGGGTGCACAGCGCCACCGCCCGGCGCGCCGGCGTCTCCGCCAGCGGCCCGGACGGCGCGAAGATCAGCTGCTCGATACCGCCCGAGGGGGTGTCACCACTCTGGTAGTCGTCCGGGGTGATCAGCGATCCGGCCGACCCGGTCGCCACGTCGACGACCTCGACGACGCGCTTGCTGACCCGCTCGGCGATGTCGGCGCTCTGCGGCCACACCGTGATCCGCTTGGTGACCGGCTTCGCGCCCCACCACAGGTCGTTGGCCACCAGCACGACGGCGCCGCCCTCGAGCACCGAGTCGATCTTGTAGGGCCCCGACGACGGAAAGTGGCGCAGGTCGGCATCGCGGTCGAGCTGCCAGGTGGTGTTCCAGGCCTGGGCGATCCGGGCGATCGCGGGCTCGATGTTGCCCAGCACCGCCTCGGTGGTGTTCAACCCGAGCTTGTCGCCGATGATGTGCGACGGCATCATCGACGTCGCGGTGAACAGCTCCTCGTAGTCGACGATGTTGCGGTCGGCGAAGAACGACACCCGCGCCTTCTTGGCGCCGGGTTGGCATTCGATCTGTTCGATGTCGAGGTAGCCGGCGCGGCTGGCGGCGTCGAAGCCGCCGAATCGCCCGGATTGGGCGGCCCAGGCCAGCACCAGATCGTCACAGGTGATGGGGTGGCCGTCGGAATACACCGCCGCCTCGGCGATCTGGTAGTCCAGCACCAGCGGGGCGCGGCCCACCACCGAGATGCTGCCGAAGTCGTGATCGGTGAGGATCTGGCCGTCCGGGCCGTGGTAGCCGAAGCCGGTCAGGGTGCGGGAGAACGCCTGCGGAGCCGCCGAGGCCGCCCCGGCCACCGAGGTGGTGTTGTAGGTGGGCAGGCCGCCGTCGACGGCGTAGTCGATCTGATCGACGGTGGCACCGGTGCAGGCTGACACCGCCCAGCCGCCCAGCGCGGTGGCGATCGCCACCAGCAGGGCTGCCGCGGGTCGACAGCGGACCGCCATCGCCCGTTACCGTCCGGCGCCCGGCTTGCCGCTCGGACGCTGGGTGCGCCGGCTGGTGGGCCGCACCGGCTTGGCTCCCGGCGCCGGGGCGGCCGGCGCCGCGGTACTGCTCGCGGTCGCAGTCACCTCGTCGTCGGTGTCGGTGTCGGTGTCGGTGTCGGTGTCGGCTGCGTCGTCCGAGGCGGACGGCGCGGTCTTCGAACCGGCCGCGGCGTTGCGTCGCCGCATCACCCGGCGGGTGTGGTTCTGCACCAGCTCGGTGCGTTCCCGCAGGGTGACCAGCAGCGGCGTGGCCAGATAGATCGACGAATAGGTGCCGACGACGACCCCGACCAGCTGCACCAGCGCGAGGTCCTGCAGCGTGCCGACCCCCAGCAGCCACACCGCGACCACCATCAGCGAGATGATCGGCAGCGCCGAGATCAGACTGGTGTTGATCGACCGCATGAAGGTCTGGTTGACCGCCAGGTTGGCCTCTTCGGCGTAGGTGCGTTTGGTTCGGTGCTCGAAGCCGTGGGTGTTCTCCTCGACCTTGTCGAACACGATGACGGTGTCATAGATGGAGAACCCGAGAATGGTCAACAGGCCGATGACGGTGGCCGGTGTGACCTCGAACCCGACCAGCGAATACACCCCGGCGGTGACGACGACGTCGAAGACCATCGAGATCATCGCCGCGATGGTCATGTACCACTCGTAGCGCACGGTGATGTAGAGCGAGGCCAGCAGCAGGAACACCACCAGCGCGATCACGGCCTTCTGGGTGATCTGCGCGCCCCAGGTCTCCGACACCGCCGAGTCGCTGATCGCCTGTTTGCTGGGCTGGCCGTCGGGTCCGGCGGGCGCGAAGGCGTCGAACAGTGCGTCGCGCAGCTTGTCGGTCTGCTCGTTGGTGAGCGTCTCGGCGCGGATCTGCACGGTCGCCGAGCTGCCGTTGCCGACCACCACCACCGATTCCGGGCTGTTGCCGACGGTGTCGCGGAACACCTGTTCGACCTGGGTGACGGAGGTGTCGCCGCGCGGGAACGACACCTTGGTGCCGCCGGCGAAGTCGATACCGAAGGTGAAGCCGCGGACCAGGATGCTGGCGATGGCGATAGCGACCATCGCGCCGCTGATCACATACCACATCCGCCGCTTGCCGATGACCTCGAATGCTCCGGTGCCGGTGTAGAGCCGCGACAGGAAGCCGTGCTTCGGTGGCCGCGGGGCGCCGGAGGTCTTGGGCGTTTTGCGGGCCGTCTCCTCCACCGCGGTGGCGGTCTCGGTGAGTTCGACCGCGGCGTTCTTGGCGGCCTTGCTGCCGCCCTTGGTGCTCGGTTTGGCCATCTGGCTATCCCCGTCCCGTCGACTGGGCGGTCGCCCGTGCGCTCGTCTTGGTGCCGGATCTGCCGCCCGGCCTGCCGCCCGATTTGGCTACCGCACGCCGCTCACGCGCGACCTGCTGCACCGCGCCGAGGCCGTTGTAGGCCGGTTTGGCCAGCGTCGGCGACTTGGACGCCACATATACCAGCGGCCAGGTCACCAGGAACACCACCACCAGGTCGAGGATGGTGGTCAGCCCCAGCGTGAACGCGAAACCCTTCACCTGGCCGACCGCCAGGAAGTACAGCACCGCCGCGGCCAGGAAGGTCACCGCGTTGCCGGACACGATCGTCTTGCGGGCCCGCGTCCACCCGCGCGGCACCGCCGAACGGAACGAGCGGCCTTCCCGGATCTCGTCTTTGATGCGCTCGAAGAACACCACGAAGGAGTCGGCGGTGGTGCCGATACCGATGATCAGACCGGCGATGCCGGCCAGGTCGAGCGTGTAGTTGATGTAGCGGCCCAGCAGCACCAGGATCGCGTAGACCATGGCGCCGGCCAACACCAGCGACAGCGCGGTCAGCACCCCGAGCACCCGGTAGTAGAGCAGCGAGTAG
>CAYNJD010000243.1:0-5319 GCA_964397355.1 uncultured Mycobacterium sp.
TACGGTGCCGCCAAGGCCTTCGTCGCCTCCTACACCGAAAGCCTGCGCAGTGAGCTACGCGGTACCGGTGTCACCGCCACAGCACTGTGCCCGGGGCCGGTGGAAACCAATCTCGACATCGCGGCCGGGTTCCGCGAAGGTGAGCGCAAACAGGTGCTGCCCGCCGTGATGTGGAAGTCGGTGGACAAAGTTGCGCGCGCAGCGGTGGACGGAATGGCCGCAGGTAGCGGCAGGGTGACGCCGGGATGGGCGAACCGGCTGCTGATCGTTGCCTACCGTGTCGTGCCGCACGGCCCGCTGCTACCGTTGCTGGCGCGGCGTACTCCGTTGTCGACTCGCAGCCCGGGTAACCGGAAACCCCGATTTTGGTCGCGGTCAGGGGCTGGTCGATCGCCGGACAGGGGGAGCAGTGTGGTGCTTGAGGTGATCGACAAGGGCTGCGTAAGCGAGGCCCACCCCGTTCCGCTGCTGTTCGTCCACGGTGCCTGGCACGCCGCCTGGTGCTGGGACGAGAACTTCCTCGGATACTTCGCCGACCAGGGTTATCGCGCACTGGCGGTCAGCTTCCGCGGCCATGGTGGCAGCTCGATCGACAAGCCGCTGCGAACCTGCAGCGTGCAGGACTACGTCGAGGACGTCCGGTCGGTCGCCGACAGTCTGCCGGTGCAACCGGTGGTGATCGGTCACTCGATGGGCGGGCTGATCGTGCAGAAGTACCTGGAGACCCGCGCGGCGCCGGCCGGGGTTCTGATGGCGTCGATTCCGCCCCGGGGCAACTACGGGTCGAGTCTGCGCTGGCTGCGCAGCCACCCGTGGCACGCCCTCAAGATGGCGGTCACCGGCAGGTCACTGCCCTACATCAATACGCCGGCACTGGCCAGGGAGAAGTTCTTCTCCGAGGCGACCCCCGAGGCTCAGGTGCTGGAGTGCGCGGCCCGGCTGCAGGAGGACAGCACCCGGGTCAGCATCGACTGCCTGATGCTCAGCCTGCCCCGCCCCGACCGGGTGACGACGCCGCTGCTGGTGCTGGGAGCCGAACACGATGGTGCACACACCCGCAAAGAGGTGGACGCGACGGCGCGTGCCTACGGCACCGAGGCGGAATTCTTTCCCGGCATGGGGCACAACATGATGCTGGAGCCCGGTTGGGAGGACGTGGCCGACCGAATCCACGGCTGGCTCGGCAGCCGCGGGCTCTAGCGCCTGGCCAGGGCCGGTCAGTCCTTGGCGAAGCAGTACAGCCGGTAGACGAACTCGCCGTTCTTCAGCGCGCCGTTGAAGGCCCAGTCGGTCGCGGCGCTGGCGAAGCGGGCCAGGCCGCCGTGGTGGGCGATCATGTCCTGCTTGCGGGCCAGGTTCTTCTCGTTGCCGCGCAGCACCGCCATGCTGATGTCCTCCTGGGAGACCAGCCGCAGACCGGTGTCGGCCAGCTCGGCGTCCCACTGGGCGAGCTCACTGCGCCGGCGGAAGTCGGTGTAGAGGAAATGCCCGCCCGGGGCCAGCACCCGCGCCGCGCCGGTGAAGAACCGTGCCGGGTGGGGATACAGGTGTGACGCCTCGACGTGGAGCACCACATCGAACGAGCCGTCGTCGAAGGGCAGCGCCTCGGCATCGCCCTGCACGAACTCCATTCCGGGCAGTTGGTGGCGCTGCCGGCAGAACTCGATGGCGGTCTCGTTGAGGTCCAGGCCGGTGTAGGCGGCGGGCTTGAACGTGCGGGCCACATACGAGGCGCCGCCGCCGTGGCCGCAGCTGACCTCCAGCACGTTCTTGCCGGCCAGATCCACCTGGGCGGCGGTGCGGTGGTACTGCTGGATGAAGAACCGGTTGGCCTCGTCGGACGCTTCCAGCGGCACCGCCATCGGCGGTTCTTCCTCGTAGCCGTAGTTCAAAAACAGCCAGTCGTCGCCGCTGAGCAGCCGGGTCTGGGTCGCGAACCGCTTGGTCACGAACGAGGTGAACAGCAGGTGGTAGACAAACGGATTCGTCACCACGCGGTGGGCTACCGGGTTGAATATCAGGCGGGTCATCGTGGCCACCGAGGCAGTATGTCACGGTGCCCGGCCGGTGACCGGGTCAGGGCGGCTCGGGCGGCTCAGTCGCGTAGTCCGCCCAGCAGGATCCGCTGCCACATCCGGTCGGTCACCAGCGCCCGGGCCAGCACCGTGACCTTCCCGGACAGGCCGACGATGTAGCGGGGTTTGGGGTTGCGGGCGCGGACCACCCGCAGCACGGCACGGGCGACGGCGTCGGGCTCGATCATCACGCCGCGCCTGGCCGACAGCCGGCGGGTGTTGTCGGCGTAGCGGCGCTTGAAGTCGCCGTACGGATCGTCGGCGGCGTAGACCGGCTGTGCCTCCTGCTGGCTGGTGACGAACGGGGTCCGCACCACGGTCGGATCGAGCAGCACCACCCGCACACCGAACGAGGCCACCTCGGCGCGCAGCGACAGCGACAGCGCCTCCATGCCGTACTTGACCACGTGGTAGCCGCCGGCGCCCGGGCTGGCGAAACGTCCCCCGGTGCTGCCGATGTTGACGATGACGCCCGTCCGTCGTTCACGCATGCCTGGCAGGACGGCCTGCGACAGATGCAGTGCAGCAACCACATTCGTCTCGAACAGGTCGCGCAGATCCTGCAGGGCCAGCTGCTCGAGCGGACTGGTCAGCGGAAACCCCGCGCTGTTGACCAACACGTTCACCGCGCCGTGCTCGGCCTCGATGTCGGCGACCAGGCGCGTCACCGCCGCCTCGTCGGTGACATCGAGGGCGCAAGCGACCATGCCACGTGACTGCAGCCGTTGCAGCGCTTCGGGATTGCGGCCGACCGCGAAAACGCGGTAGCCGGCGTCCTGGAGTCGGTCGGCGGTCGCCTCGCCGATCCCGCTGGTCGCCCCGGTGACAAGGGCGATCGGCTGGGCACTCATCGGGTGCCGGTGGACCGCAGGCCGGTTTCGTCCTCGGCCGCGCCGGTGTCGGCGGGTACCAACTCGACGGGCAGGTACTCGAGGCCACGCATCGTTGCGTTGACCAGATAGCGGTAGTCACCGTCCAGCCGGATGGCCTCGACCCGGGGGATCAGCTGCGTCAGCACCCGTCCGACTTCGATGCGGGTCAGATGCGTGCCGAGGCAGTAGTGGGCTCCGCCGCCGAACGCGAGGTGGTCGGTCGGATTGCGGTCCAGATCGAAGGTGTCCGGATCGTCGTAATGCAGCGGATCGCGGTTGGCGGACGCATACAGCAGCAGCACCCGCGCACCGGCGGGAATGGTGTGCTCGCCGACCCGATAGTCGCGGGTCGCCGTCCGGTAGAACCCCTGAACAGGGGAGACCAGCCGCAGCTGTTCTTCGATGGCGGCGGGGATCAGTTCGGGGTGCTCGCGCAGCCGGGTGTAGATCTCCGGCCGCTGCGCCAGGGTCAAGAACAGCCCCGAGATCAGGTTGGTGGTGGTCTCGCTGCCCGCGCCGACGAGCATGGACGCGCTCCAGAACACCTCGTCGTCGGAGAGCGTGTCCTCCCCGCTGGGGGCCGCCAGCATCGAGATCAGGTCGTCGCCGGGTGTGGCGCGACGCGCTTTGATCATCGGGTCGAGGCTGCGGTGCATCGCGATGACCGCCTGGCTCGAGCGCATGTTCAGCGCCATCCCGTGCAGCGTCAGCGGCGCGAACGCGGCTTCGTTGATGGTGTCGGCCCACTCCAGGAATTGGTGCCGCTCTTCCTCCGGGATCGCCAGCATCATCGTGATCAGCCGGTTCGGGAGCGGTTTGGCCAGGTCGGCCACGATGTCGACCCGTCCGCGGTTGACCATGGCGTCGACGAGTTCGTCGGCGGCCCGGTTGATGTTGACCTCCCACGACTTCATCGCGCGGGGGGTGAAGGCCCGGGAGACCGACCGGCGCAGCCGGGTGTGCACCGGCGGGTCTTGGGCGTTCATCGTCTGCAGGTGCACCCGGAAGCGGGCCTGGCTCTCCGCCGAGGACAGCGCGTCCTCATCGCGCAACGCCTGCCAGACCTCGTCGTAGCCGGGAATGATCCAGATACCGCGTTTGCGGCTGTACCACACCTTGGGGCCGCCGAACAGCGTTCGATAGCCGGGGTAGGGGTCACGCATCGTTTCGGGAGCGAACGGGTCGAAGTCGGTCAGCGGCGCGGTCTCGCGGCCGGTCAGCGCATACCGGTAGGCGGTCGCACGGTCGCGGGCCACTCCGATGAGCCCGTCGGCGCCGATCTTGGCCAGACTTGCGCGAAAGCGAAGCCGACGCGTCAGTTCCATCAGACAAGCTCCCTCGTCACGATCGTCGGGGTTGGAGCGCGATTGGCCCGCGATGGGGCACAGCCGTCACCCTAACCCGGTTTCGTTGGTCGGCTGAAGTGACATCGGTCCCGATAACAGCGCCGGAGCGGGAGGACATCAGTCCCGGCCCGCTCCGGCGATGAAAGACGTTGGTACGGTGCTCAGTCTTTGACGAGGTCGAAGATGCGGTAGGTGATCTCACCGCGGTCCAGGTCGCGGTAGAACAGCGACCCCTCGACCACGGCGAACTCCCGGCCGAAGCGGCGCAGGAAGAACGGCAGCCGCTCGTTGATCAGCTCATTGGAGCGCGGTGAGTTCGCCGCCAGGCCGCGGACGACCTCCTTGCTGATGTCGCGCTCGTTGACCAGCCGCAGCGGCGGCGTCGCCAGCGTCTGCTGCCAGGACTCGATGTCCTCCTTGGCGCGGAAGTCGGTGTGCAGGAAGTGCCCGCCGGGGCGCAGCACCCGTCCCACCTCGGAGACGAAGCGGGCGAAGTCCGGGTAGATGTGGGACGCCTCGACGTTGATCACCGCGTCGAACGACTCGTCGGGGAACGGCAGGTTCAGCGCGTCGCCCTGCACGAAGTCCAGCCCCGGCACCTGGTGGCGCTTCTGACAGAAGGCCACGCCGTCGGGATTGAAGTCCAGGCCGGTGTAGGACGCCGGCTTGAGGGTGCGGGCCAGGAACGAGGCGCCACCGCCGTGGCCGGAGCTGACTTCCAGCACCTTCTTGCCGGCCAGGTCGATCTGCGTGGCGGTCTGGTGGTAGAGCTGGATCGAGTACCGGTTGGGCTCGTCGGCCTCATCGAGTTCGAGGCCCAGCGGCGGGTCCTGCTCGTAACCCCAGTTGAGGAAGACGACGTCGTCGTGCCCCATCCGCCGGGTCATGTACGGGTACCAGTATTTGAAGGCCTTCTTGTACAGCGGCATCGCCGAGATCCGGTAGACCAGATCGGCGCCGACTTTTTCCAAGGTCTCAGATGGGGAGCGAACCATACCGGAAGTATGGCACAGCTCAGCGGCTGCT
>CAYNJD010000244.1:0-5294 GCA_964397355.1 uncultured Mycobacterium sp.
CGCGATGATCGAGTGGCGCTGGTTCGACCTGGCGGCCTCGATCTACGGCGACGCGTTGACCCCGGCCGGCGGCCGGATCGCGGTGCCGCCGGGGCCGGGGTTGGGTATCGACCCCGATCCGGAGGTTGTCAGCGTCTACCGCATCGACGCCGGGTTATCGCGGTAGGCGGGCCTGGCTTTGCACCGCCGGTCAAGGGCCTCGTCTCCGTCGTCGTGCCTCTGGGCCTCGTCTCCGTCGTCGTGCCTCCGGGCAGGATGTGTTATCTACCCGGCTCACTCGAAAATTGCGGGACACCCAACGCGGGTGTGCCGGCCGCGAGTTGGAATTTCACGACGCGACACGCCCGTGTCACGTCGTCAGATTCCAACTGGGCGCCCATTTCCGTCCCCACATCGGGGCGAAGCCCCACGAACGCTCCGAGCGACAATCCACGTTATGTCCGCTGGAAAGATCCGAGCGTCCGCGCTGCAACTTGACATAACAACAATTGTCGCTCCGAGCCGGGCAATACAGCACATGGTCCGGCGCGACCTCTCCCCGTGCGGCGCCGTCCCGCGTCGTTAGGAACGTCGCCTACACCCAGTAGGCCACCCGCGCCCGGAACTGCCGCAGCACCGCAGCGGCCACCGCCCAGCCGAGCACCGTGAGCACCAGCACGATCGCCCAGTGCCGCAGCGGCTGATGCGCGCCCAGCAGCGGCGCCCGCACGATCTCCAGGTAGTGCATCAGCGGGTTGAGCTCCACCACGTTCATCCACCGGGTCGCGCCCTGGGCACGCAGTGTCTCGTAGTTCCAGATGATCGGCGTCATCAAGAACAGCAGCTGCACCACGCTGAACAGCAGCGGGGAGATGTCGCGGTAGCGGGTGGCCAGAATCCCGAAGCACAACGACACCCACACGCAGTTCAGCGCGATCACCGCCAGCGCCGGGATCACCGAAAGATCGGCCCACGACCAGGGTTTCGGGAAGATCATCGCGATCGGGATATAGATGACGATGTTGTGGGCGAACAGGATCAGCTGCCGCCACACCAGCCGGTAGACGTGCACGCTCAACGGTGTCGGCAGCTGCTTGATCAGGCCCTCGTTGGCGACGAACACGTCGGCACCCTCCAGGATGGCGGCGTTGAGCAGGTTCCACACGATCAGCCCCAGCGTCACGTACGGCAGGTGCACCGCCAGGTCGAGGTGAAACAGCTTGGAGTACAACCCGCCCATCGCCACCGCGGTGGTGGCGGTGCCGATCGTGATCCAGAACGGCCCCAGCACGCTGCGCCGGTAGCGCTGCTTGATGTCCTGCCAGCCCAGGTGCAGCCACAGCTCGCGGCGGGCGAACCCGTCCACCAGATCCGCCCAGGCCCGCGCGAAGGTCTTGGACTGCGCGGCGATATCGGTGAAGCTCATTGCTGCCCCTCGGGTTTGGCGAACTGTTCGCGGCGTCCCAGCCGGCGCAGCCGGAACCACTCGGCCAGCCCGGCCGGGTCGCGGCGCGACACCAGGAAGAACCAGCCGAACCGCAGCCACTCCTGGATCAGCAGCCGGCGCATCCCGGGCTGGGACATCAGGTAGCCGCGGTTGCGGTAGGTGAAATACCGTTTCGCCGCGTCGTCGGGATACTGGGTGTGCATCCGCCCGGCCAGGATGGGCTTGAACTCCGCCGACCCGCACGGGTGCAGGTAGGCCGCGGTCAGGCACGTCCCGAACGGCAGGCCGGAACGCACCAGCCGGCGGTGCACCTCCACCTCGTCGCCGCGCATGAACAGCCGCAGGTCGGGCACCCCCACCGCGTCCAGGGCATCCGCGGTGAACAGCGCCCCGTTGAACAGCGACGCGATACCGGGCAGCAGATCGCCGCCGTCACTGCGCAATTCGCTGACCTCGCGCCGCCACACCAGCCCGCGGCGCAGCGGGAACGCCAGCCGCGACGGGTCGTCGATGTTGCACACCATCGGCGACACCTCCGCCAGCCGATGCTTGGCCGCGCAGGCCAGCAGCGCTGCCAGCACGTGCGCGTCGGCGGGGCGGCCGTCGTCGTCGGCCAGCCACACCCAGTCCGCGCCGGCGGCCAGCGCGTGCAGCATGCCCAGCGCGAAACCGCCTGCACCGCCGAGGTTTCGCCGTGACCCCAGGTAGGTGGTCGGCACCGGCTGCGCGGCCACCAGATCGGCCACCGCGGCGTCATTGTCGTTGTCGACGACGATCACGTGATCCGGTGCGCGGGTCTGGGTCACCAGTGCGGTGAGCGATTCGGCCAGCTGCTCGACGCGGCGGTGGGTGACGACGACGGCGTAGACGGTCTGGCTCACGCCTGATCCCGTGTCTCGGCCAGCACCTCGCGCACGTGGCGGGCGGCGTCCTCACCCTCGTAGGCGCCCACGACTTCCTCGATCCCGCCGGTCATCTTGACGGTGCCGTGGTCGATCCACATCGCGGTCTTGCACAGCCGGGCCAGGAATTCGTTGGAGTGGCTGGCGAACACCAGGATTCCGGAGCGTTCCACCAGCTTCTGCAGCCGGGACTGGGCCTTCTTCAAGAATTCCGCGTCGACGGCGCCGATGCCCTCGTCCAGCAGCAGGATCTCCGGGTCGATGCTGGTGACCACGCCCATCGCCAGCCGCACCCGCATCCCGGTGGAGTAGGTGCGCAGCGGCATCGCCAGATAGTCGCCCAGTTCGGTGAACTCGGCGATCTCGTCGACCTTGGCGGCCATCTGCTTGCGGGTCTGCCCCAGAAACAGCCCGCGGATGATGATGTTCTCGTAGCCGGAGATCTCCGGGTCCATGCCCACGCCGAGGTCGAACACCGGCGCCACCCGGCCCACCACACTCGCCGAACCTCGGGTCGGCTCGTAGATACCCGAAAGCAGCCGCAGCAGTGTGGATTTGCCGGCGCCGTTGTGGCCGACCAGGCCCACCCGATCCCCGAGCGACAGCGACATGGTGATGTCGCGCAGCGCCTCGACCACCACCACGTTGGAGTTGTTGCGCCCGATCGCCCCGCCGGCCTTGCCCAGGAACGCCTTCTTCAACGACCGCGACTTGGCGTCGAAGATGGGGAATTCGACCCAGGCGTCGTGGGTCTCGATACGTGGCTCGGTGGCGGACAACGGCGTGCTACAGGTACTGGCCGGTGGTCGGGTGCCCGGGCCCGGAGGTGGTGGCACCGGGCGGCAGCGCGCCGTGGCGCATCTGCTCCAGCTGCGCGCGGGCGGCCATCTGCTGGGCGAACAGCGCGGTCTGGATGCCGTGGAACAGCCCCTCCAGCCAGCCCACCAGCTGCGCCTGGGCGATCCGCAGCTCGGCGTCCGACGGGGTGGCGTCCTCGCGCAGCGGCAGCGTCAGCCGGTCGAGTTCCTCGCGCAGCTCCGGCGCCAGCCCTTCCTCGAGCTCGCGGATGCTGGCGGCGTGCACCTCACGCAGCCGCACCCGGCTGGCGTCGTCCAGCGGCGCGGAGCGCACCTCCTCGAGCAGCTGCTTGATCATGGTGCCGATCCGCATCACCTTGGCGGGTTGCTCGATCAGGTCGGTCAGCGACTGTTCGTCGTCGTCATCGGGGGATTCGCCCGACGCGCCGGCGGCCAGCAGCCGCGGGTCCGCACCGCGGATGATCTCTATACCGTCCGAGCCGTCGTCGTCGCCTTCGCTGTTGTAGCCGGTGCTCACCGCGCCTCGCCTCCCTGCCATTCGTAGATGCTGGCCCCGCCATTGTCGTAGATCTTGGCCCACGACCGCGATTGCTCCAGTGACAGTAGCCCGTCGGGCAGTGAGAACCCGCGCACCGTGGGGCTGCTGATCAGCACGTAGCGGATGCCCAGGGCGTGCACGGCCTCGGCCACCCGCGGATCGGTGTCGGCGTCGTCGGCGTAGGCCCAGAAGATGAACCGCTGCGGCCCGGGGCCCTGCTGCTGCGGGTAGTCGTAGTGCGTCCACAGCGGGTGCAGGCCGGCGACCGCGTACATCCAGGCGCTGCCGTCGACGTTGGCGTTGCCGATCACGGTGTCGCGGGCACCGGGCAGCGTGGCCAGGTAGGCGTAGGCCTCCAGGTCGCGGGCGTCGACCATCACCGAGTCGTACTTGTCGCCGAACAAAAACGCGTGCCGCGGCAGGTAGTGCCAGGCCAGCCCGATCGTCGTCGCCGCCAGCAGCACCGCGGTCAGCGCCGGCCGGGCGCGGCCGGGTACCGGTTTGGCGGCCAGGCCCACCAGCGTCGCCAGCCCCGCCCCGGCCATCGGCACCAGCAGCAGTGTCATCGCCGCCATGATCCGGCGCGGGTCGCTGTAGAACAGGTCGGTGAAGCGGCCGAGCACCGCACCCACCGGCCCGCCCAGCGGCGCCGAGGAGTGCACCACCCCCACCACCAGCACCGCCCACAGCGCCAGCGGCCACCACACCTTTTTCACGATCAGCAGCACCATCCCGGCGGCGGCCAGCGCGACCAGCGTGTACTGGATTCCGAAGTCGTTGAGGTGGCGGGTGTGCAGCAGCAGCGCGTCGCGCAGGCCGGACTTGCGGCCCTCGTGGGTCAGGAACGAGTGCCCGGCGATGATCTCGGCCTGGCGGCGCACGCTCAGCAGCTGCGGCAGCAGCAGCAGCCCGGTCGGCACCAGCACCGCCGCCAGTGCCAGGGTGTCGCGCCGCTTGCCGCGCAGCGGGTTCCACAGCGCGCCGTCGCCGGGGCACAGCCACCAGGCCGTCACCAGCAACATGGTCACCACGCCGGCGGTCAGGTGCACCGAGAACACCCCCAGCAGCGCCAGCACCGCCACCGGGATCCGGTCCCGCAGTGTGCGCACCGCGGTGATCAGCGTGAACGTCGGCACCACCAGGCCGTAGGCCACCAGGTTGGGCATGGCCGCGGTGCCGAACTCGACGTAGGGCAGCGCGGTGAACGACGCCGACAGCGCCGCCGCGGTGGCTGAGGCGATCGCGGTGCGCGCGGTGGTGGTGACCCGCTGCAGCAGACCCCAGGTGAGCAGTGCGGCGCTGATCGGGAACAGCCACACCGAGGCGGCCAGCCCGGCCAGCGTGTAGCCGGTGGTGGGTGCCGCGCCGGTCAGCTGGCACAGCACCGCGGTCAGCGCGTGAAACGCCGACGGATAGTAGAGCGGGGCGTGGGTTTCGACGTTGCGCAGCTCGCCGGCGTGGGTGGGGGAGGCCTGGCCGGTGTCGAGGATGAAGCGGACGGTGTTGGCGTGCCAGACCGCGTCCCAGGTGCTGGGAATGCTCTGCCAGTCCGGCAGGCCCCGCACCGCAGCCCAGCCGATCAGCAGCATCCCCAGCAACACCCCGGCGGC
>CAYNJD010000245.1:0-3974 GCA_964397355.1 uncultured Mycobacterium sp.
CGCTGGCCGAGCGGGCGCTGAACACCATCGGCCGGCACTACTTCGCCGCGGTGGTCTGCGGCGACGAGGTGGCCCGCGGCAAGCCGGCGCCCGATCCCTACCTGCGCGCGGCCGAGCTGCTGGACCTGGACCCGCTGCGGTGCCTGGCCGTGGAGGACTCACCGACCGGTGCCGCCGCGGCCGAGGCGGCCGGCTGCCCGGTGCTGGTGGCGCCCAACGCCGTACCGGTGCCGGCCGGGCCGCGGCGCCTGCACGTGGCGTCGCTGGTCGGGCTCGGGCCGGCGGACCTGGCGGACATCCACGCCGAGCTGACCGGCCCGGAGTGGGTCGCGGCCGGAAACCGCCGTGACGACCCGTGACGCCGCATGAAACAATCCCTGGTCGTGAAGACCTTCGAGGAGCTGTTCGCCGAACTCGGTGAGCGTGCCGCCACCCGGCCGGCCGGCAGCGCCACCGTGGCCGCGCTGGACGCCGGGGTGCACACCATCGGCAAGAAGATCCTGGAGGAGGCCGGCGAGGTGTGGCTGGCCGCCGAGCACGAATCCGACGACGCGCTGGCCGGCGAGATCAGTCAGCTGCTGTATTGGACCCAGGTGCTGATGATCTCGCGTGGGCTGACGCCGGCCGACGTGTACCGGAAGCTGTGAGCATGTTGCGTGTCGCAGTCCCCAACAAGGGGGCGCTCAGTGAATCCGCCGCGGCGATGCTGGCGGAAGCCGGCTACCGCAGCCGCTCCGATGCCAAGGACTTGACGGTCATCGATCCGGCCAACAAGGTCGAGTTCTTCTTCCTGCGGCCCAAGGACATCGCCATCTACGTCGGGTCGGGGGAGTTGGACCTAGGGGTCACCGGTCGTGATCTGGCCCTGGAATCCACTGCGCCGGTGCGTGAGAAGCTGGCGTTGGGATTCGGCTCGTCGCGGTTCCGGTACGCCGCCCCGGCCGGGCGGGACTGGACCGTCGCGGATCTGGCCGGCAAGCGGATCGCCACCGCCTATCCCAATCTCGTTCGGAAAGATCTGGCGGCCAGGGGGATCGAGGCCACCGTTATCCGGCTCGACGGGGCGGTGGAGATCTCGATCCAGCTCGGGGTGGCCGACGCGATCGCCGACGTGGTCGGCTCGGGCCGCACCCTGCGCCAGCATGACCTGGTGGCTTTCGGTGAGACGCTGTGCGATTCGGAGGCGGTGCTCATCGAGGCGGCCAAGCCGAACGGCCGCAGTGAACAGATGGCTGCGGCCCGCGATCAGCTGGCCGGCCGGATGCGCGGCGTGGTCTTCGGCCAGCAATACCTGATGCTGGATTACAACTGTCCGCGCACGGTGCTCGACCGGGCGGCCGCCATCACCCCGGGCCTGGAGTCGCCGACCATCGCCCCGCTGGCCGAGCCGGACTGGGTGGCGGTCCGCGCGCTGGTGCCGCGGCGCGACGTCAACGTGCTCATGGACGAACTGGCCGTCATCGGGGCCAAGGCCATCCTGGCCTCCGACATCAGGTTCTGCCGTTTTTGATCAGTGCCGGTAGGAGCGACGTCACCGTGTTAGCGTCCGGTGGTCGTCTCGATTGGCCCAGGAGGTTGTGGTGACGCATTTCATCGTGCTGGTGCTCGCGCTGCTGATCGGTGCCGTGGCCGGGCTGCGCGCGCTGACCGCGCCTGCCGTGATGGCCTGGGCCGCAGCGCTGCACTGGATCAACCTCGACGGCACCTGGGTGCAGTGGTTGAGCCATCCGGTGACCGTTACCGTGCTTACGGTGCTGGCGATCGGCGAACTCATCGCCGACCTGCTTCCCGGCACCCCGGAGCGCACCGTCGCCGTGCAGTTCGTCGCGCGGATCGTGCTGGGCGCCTTCGCCGGTGCGGTGCTGGGCACCGCCTGGAACTACACCTGGACTGCGTTGGGCTCAGCCATGATCGGCGCGGTGGCCGGCGCGCTGGTAGGCCTGGGACTGCGCAAGCGCCTGGCCGCCGCCATCGGTGGCCGCGATCTGCCGATCGCGCTGCTGGAGGACGGTGTCGCGGTGCTGGGCGGGCTCGCGATCGCCGCCTACACCGGAATCCTGTGAGCTGACGTTCAGGCGCTGCACCGGCAGCGCCTGCGCCAAGGTGCCGATGAACCCTACGGCCATGCGCCGGCAACCCACCTGTGACACGCTGCGTAAGGTTGACGGCTGTGTCCGAATCCGGGATTTTCCAAGCGGGCGACCGGGCCCAGTTCACCGACACCAAGGGCCGCCGCTACACCACGGTGCTGGTCCCCGGCGGTGACTTCCACACCCATCGTGGCGCCATCCCGCACGACGCGGTGATCGGGCTGCCGGACGGCAGTGTGGTCAAGTCCGCCAACGGCGACCCGTTTCTGGTGCTGCGGCCGCTGCTGGTCGACTACGTGATGTCGATGCCGCGCGGCGCACAGGTGATCTACCCCAAGGATTCCGCCCAGATCATCCACGAGGGCGACATCTTCCCCGGGGCCCGCGTGCTCGAAGCCGGCGCCGGCTCCGGCGCGCTGACGCTGTCCTTGCTGCGGGCCGTAGGTCCCGAGGGGAGGGTGATCTCCTACGAGTTGCGCGACGACCACGCCGATCATGCTCGCCGCAATGTCGAGACCTTCACCGGGCAGCTGCCGGACAACTGGCAACTGGTGATGGGCGACGTCGCTGACTGCGACCTGGCGGCCGGATCGATCGACCGGGTGGTGCTGGACATGCTGGCACCCTGGGATGTGCTCGAGACCGTGTCGCGGGTACTGATTTCCGGTGGGGTGCTGGTGATCTACGTCGCCACCGTCACCCAGCTCTCGCAGGTGGTCGAGGCACTGCGCGAGCAGCAGTGCTGGACCGAACCGCGGGCGTGGGAGACGTTGCAGCGAGGCTGGAACGTCGTCGGTCTGGCGGTGCGCCCACAGCACGCTATGCGCGGCCACACCGCATTTCTGATCACCGCTCGTCGGCTGGCGCCGGGGACGGTGGCCCCCACCCGGCGGGGACGCAAACGCCCGGTGTGAGCGCTCAGATCTCGCTTCCCCAAATACGTGGATTCATGGCATGTTCCGACGCCGGTTCCAGTTCCACGGTCCCGTCGGTGCCGATCGTGTACGGGAAGATCAGTCCCACCGAAGCGCCCTCGCGGTGTTCGATGCTGATCTCGATCCCGTCGCCTTGATGCTCGGTCAACGCCACGTTCAATGCGACGGCGGCGGCCCGCAGGCTGTCTTTGACGTCGATTACGGCTCGCCAGCGGGCGGCCAGTTGTTCGACGACGGTCACCTCGGTTGACGCCGGGTGGTCCGGCGCGATCACGGTGCGTTCACCGTCCATGGTCACCGCCAGCGCGAAGGGGCGGAACTCTCCCGACGCCCTGATGCTCTCAACGGCCAAATCGACTGCGGCCTTGGTGAGTCCGTCGAGGTCCGCTTGCGCCCGTTCGGTCACGGTGTCGCGCCAGCTTGTCATGGGCTGATTGCCTCCTCATCGCCTGCAGAATGGAATCTTGGGCGTCGCAACCTCAGTCGTCGCTGCGGTTCAACCCGCGGCGTACCGACAGCAGCTCGATCTCCGGCCGGGCGGCCACCAGGCGCTCGGCGGCGTCGAGCAGCTGCACCAGATGGCCACGGTCGCCGGACACCGCTGACACACCGACACCGGCGCGCCGGTGTAGATCCGTCGAATCCGTCTCGGCGGCTGACACATTGAACTTGCGCTGCAACTCCGCGACGATCGGGCGCACCACCGACCGCTTCTGCTTGAGCGAATGCACGTCACCGAGCAGCAGGTCGAATTCCAGCCACCCGATCCACATGGCTAGGGCGTCGGGGGTGCAGCGGCTGATGTGGTGGATCCGGCATGGGCCTTACCGAAGGCCAGCAAGGTTTTGGCGGTCTCCTGCGACAGCTGCCAGCCCCCGTCGTGCGGTGTGAACTCCATCGGGAACGAGAACGAGGCGGTGTCGGGGTTGGCGGTGTTGACGGTGACATC
>CAYNJD010000245.1:4074-5267 GCA_964397355.1 uncultured Mycobacterium sp.
CAGCGGGAACTTGCCGTTCTGGACGCCCTTGTGCATCTTGCGGTCCATGACGCCGGCCTCGACCGGGCCGAGACCGCCCTCGATGAGGTAGGACTTGCCGGCGGCCGGCACGCCCGGGTCGGCCAGGGTGTTGAGGACGTCGGTCAACTGTTCCGGGGCCGGCACGTCGGTCGCCGGGTCCAGCGGCAGGGGCGCGAAGAACACCGTGGCCGGCGCCGTTGCGGCAGCGGGAGCAACGGTTGCCAGACAGCTCACAGCTGTGGCCGCGGCACCGACGAGTGCGGCGGCGGCAGCGCCTGTGGCTAGGGATTTCACGCTCACGGAGGTCCTTTCGATCACCCGATTTCGGGAACCAGGCTAACAGCGTTTCTCGGTGTGTCGGATTGCCACTGCGCACGCGAATGCACAATGGCCGGTAGCGTTGAGGTATCCGTCGCTTCAACTTCCAGTTCGGGAAAGGAGCGCAGCATGGACAACATGGGAGATTCAGGGCGTTCTGAGAGCTTCGACGCGTCCGGGGGGTCGGGTGTGCCCGACGACGACTTGGCCGAGCTGGAGGAGTTGCGCCGCGAGGCCGCGGTGCTGCGTGAGCAGCTCGAGAACACGCCCGGGCCGCAGGACACCGCCCGCGTCGGCCGTGACGTGCGTCAGCTCGAAGCGCACATCGACTCGCTGACCGCGCGTAACTCCAAGCTGATGGACACCCTCAAGGACGCGCGTCAGCAGCTGCTGGCGCTGCGCGAGGAGGTCGACCGGCTCGGGCAGCCGCCCAGCGGCTACGGCGTGCTGCTGGGCAGCCACGACGACGACACCGTCGACGTGTTCACCTCGGGGCGCCGGATGCGGCTGAACATCTCGCCGAACATCGAGGTCGCGACCCTGAAAAAGGGCCAGACGGTGCGGCTCAACGAGGCGCTGACGGTGGTCGAGGCCACCGCGTTCGAGGCGGTCGGGGAGATCTCCACCCTGCGCGAGGTGCTGGCCGACGGCCACCGGGCGCTGGTGGTGGGTCACGCCGACGAGGAGCGCATCGTGTGGCTGGCCGAGCCGCTGGTCGCCGAGGACCTTCCCGAGCGCGACCCGGACGCGATGTCGGATGACCGGCGTCCGCGCAAGCTGCGCCCCGGTGACTCACTGCTGGTCGACACCAAAGCCGGCTACGCCTTCGAGCGCATCCCCAAGGCCGAGGTCGA
>CAYNJD010000246.1:0-5259 GCA_964397355.1 uncultured Mycobacterium sp.
GGCAGGATCAGGTAGTAGTAGCGCAGGTTCTCGGTGTACCAGGCCTGGCTGGGGCCGATCGCGGTACGAATCCTGGTGGCCTCCAACACCGCCCGGATCGTCTGGTCGGCGAACACCACCGTCAGGATCACCGCGCCGGCGGCCAGCAGCGGGGCCACCAGCGGCCAGGTGCCCAACTGCCGGTGGCGGCCCACCAGGATCCGCAGCAGTGGCCGGCCACCGGCCAGCAGCGCGGCCACCGCGATCAGCCCGGTCGGCTGGATGCCCAGCGTGAACGCCGCGCAGATGATCGCCAGCGCGGCCGGGGTGAGCCGGCTGGAGATGATCGCCCGCTCCACCAGCACGTAGGTGATCAGCGAGCCGACCGCGATGATCCCCTCGGGCCGCAGGCCGTTGTTGAACGGCATCCACGCCGCCAGCAGCACCATGCCCGCCGCCCACAGCGCGGGTTTGCTGGCTGCCACCGCCGGCCCGAACCGGGGCAGCACCTCGCGGCTCAACAGCAGCCAGCACACCAGTCCCGCAACCAGATCCGGCAGCCGGATCCAGATGCTGGCATCGGAGACGTGCGTCATCAGCGCCAGCAGGTTGTAGTACCAGCCGAACGGGTCCTCCGGGCTGCCGAACCAGCGGAAGTAGTTGCTCATGTAGCCGGCGTGGTCGGCCACCCGGGCCATACCGAGGATGTAGCCGTCGTCGGAGGAGTTCGCGCCGATCACGTACCAGACCACGAACCCGAGCACCACCGCGACGTCGGCCATGCTGAAGAACCGCCAGCGCGCCGGGATCAGCCGGTGCATCCGGCGGCCGTCGAGCCGGTCGAGGCGCCACAGCGCCAGCACCGCGATCACGGTGGCCAGAATCGCGGCGTAGATCGCCGACCGTTTGAGCACGGTCGGCATGGTGGAGAACCGGGTGTCGATGTCGGCGGTCAGCGAAAGGCCTTCGGGCGCCGGGCCGGTCAGGTCGGTGAACACCCCCACGATCTGCGGGCGCAGGTTCGGGTCGGGCCAGCCGTAGCGCTGCGTGACGCCGCCGATGGTGGCGAACGTCCCGGCATGCGACGAGGTGACCTCGATGTCGGTGCAGCCGGCGCCTTCCACCTTGGCCCGCGGTGCGGTCGCCAGCACCACGTTGCGGTCGGTGACATCCACCCGTTTCTCGGTGACGCTGATGAACAGCCCGTTGAGCCGGGCGTCCTTGCCGTCGGCGGGCGCGGTGGACAGCAGCGTGCCGCCCTTGGCCGGCAGCTCGCGCACCAGCGCACACGGCGCCTTCACCGACATCGAGACCGGGGTCTGCGAGATCAGCGGCGCGGTAACGCTGTTCAGTTCGCCGTGCTGCGGCCAGTTCAGCGTCGCGGTGGTCTGCACCACCGGCAGCAGCGGGGTGGCCACCGACAGCAGGAAGCCGACGAGGCCGGCGACGACGGCCACCCACCGGGTCAGTTTCCCATCTTGGTCGAGTACAGGACGCGTCATGGCAGTGCTCGAATCGGTCCGGGCCGGCTCCAGCCGGTAACGGTCATGGTGCCTTCGTCGATGACGGCGTCGGGTGCGTCCTTGGCCGGGATCAACCGGTGGTAGGCCTCCACCGCCCCCCAGTCGCGATACCAGTCGTCGCGCAGGTAGGTCGGGACGGTGGTGGTCCACAGCATCGCCTGGGTGATCATGAACGGCCCGCCGTCCTCGGCGGACTGCCACAGATTCGACGACGCCGCGGTCTGCTTGTGGTCCGGCATGATCCGGTACTCGGGCAGCTCGGCCACCCCGAGGTGCTCGGCGAACGGCCGCTGGCACGGGAAGTTCGCCGCGACGGCGATGTCGAGCAGTACCGGGGTGTGCGAGCCCATCAACTCGGTGATGGTCTTGACCACCGGCACCCGCGGCGGGGTGAACGCGATCCACTGCTCGGTGGACAGGTTCGGGTCGTTGGCAACGATGCGCACCGCGTCGGTGCCCGGGGGTGCCCAGGACAGCGGGAAACGCAGGTTGCGCCAGGAGTTCTGCGGCCCGATGTCGATCGGCTCCACCTCGCCGAACGACTCGACGGTGCCGTCGTCGGCGGTGGTGCCCCACTCCAGTTTCAGCGGCTGGCCGTAGTCGAGCTTGCCGTCCTCGCCGTGCGACCAGATGGCGCCGGCGGCGGTCACCACCACGATCGGAGCCCGCTCGTCCGACGGCACCGGCAGCCGGTACCAGACCGAGGTTGCGTGCGCGGCGACCTGTTCCTTGTAGGAGCCCAGCACCGGGGTGAGGCCCGGCTCCAAGCCGAACGGCAGCGCCACCCGCGAGCCGTTGACACCGGCGGGGGCGCCGTCGGGCAGTTTGCCGCCGGCGGTGCCGGCGGCGTCGCTCTGGTTGGCGCTGGGCTTGTTGGGCGAGGCGTCGGCGTTGGGCACACCGGGTTTGGCGATCACCGCCAGCGATGTCAGGTCGTCGTCGACGGCGTTGGGGTCGAAACCGTAGGGGTCGGTGCCGCCGAGCGGTCCCAGCTCGCCGTATTTCTGGCCCGGGATCGGTTGCAGCAGACCGGCATTGGTGTCCGGTTCGGCCAGCACGTCATCGGCCATGCCGCAGGATGACAGCCCGGACGTCAGTGCGTCGACGTTGCCGCGGGCGGTGGTGTAGGCCGGGTAGCGGCCCGCGGCGGCCTTGGCCATCGAGCCGACCATCAGCAGCACCATCAGGCTCGAGACCACCAGCAGCGGCGTCGACGCCAGGATCCGGTTGCGCCGGGTGGGTGCCACCTCGGTGTGCCCGGCGTAGTCCAACCGGAAGTGCTGCCAGCCGGCCAGCAGGCCGGTGGCGATCGAGGCCGCCAGGAACATCGACGTCACCGGCCGGCTGGCGATCACCGGCGGGATGTCGAACCACGGCACCCCGTAGCCGCCGACGTAGAACCAGCCGTTGACCCCGGAGGTCGCCCACGCCACCAGGAACAGCAGCGCGGTGACATACAGCGTCATGTTGCGTCGGCTGTGCAGCCCGACCCGGGCGAAGGTGAACGCGGTGACCGCGGCCAGCGCCCCGGCCAGCCCGGCGAACGCGCCGAACTGCACCGCCCACTTGGTGGGGGTGAACGTCAACAGCAGCAGGCCCACCGCGGTGGTTCCGATCAGCCGCCAGGCCGGGCCGCCGGCCACCCCGGTGACCCGGCCGCGCCGCAGCAGCACCACCAGCATGGCGAACATGCAGAACAGCATCACCAGCACCGCGAACCGGCGGGTCAGCGAGGCGTCGACGTTCTCCTCGACGGTCAGGAAGTAATACCGCAGGAACTCCTGGTACCAGGCGATGGTGGGGCCGACGACGTATTTGATGCGGGCCGATTCGGCGACCGCGGCCAGCGTCTGGGTGCGGCACACCACCACCGCGATCAGCGATGCGGAGGCGGCCAGCACCGCCAGCGGCGCCGCGAGACCGTCGGTGGCCCGGCGTTTGCGGATCACCGCCTCGATGGCCCGCGAACCGGTCAGCAGCGGGGCCAGCGCGATCAGCCCGTGCGGGGCCAGTGTGACGGTGAAGACGGCCACCACGATCGCGAGTGCGGTCGGAACCAGCCGGCGGGTGGCGATGGTGCGTTCCACCAGCAGCCAGACCACCAGGGTGCCCAGCGCGATCAGCGGCTCCGGGCGCAGCCCGTTGTTGAACGGCAGCCAGGCCGCGGCGAACATCATCGCGGCGGTGAACACCGCCACCCGGTTGCCCGACAGCCGGCCCAGCCGGGGCAGGATCGCCCGGCTGATGATCAGCCAGCAGGCCATGCCGGCGAGCGTGGCGGGCAGCCGCATCCACACTCCGGCGGTGCTGATGGTGCTCAGCTGGCCGAGCAGGGTCGGATACCAGTCGAACGGGGCCTCGCTGGCGCCGAAGAACCGGTAGTAGTTGGAGACGTAACCGGCGTGGGCGACGTTGCGCGCCATCGTCAGGTTGTAGCCGTCGTCGCTGGAGATGGCGCCGATGACGTGCCACAGCGCCAGCGTGCCCAGCACCCCGATGTCGGCCAGCCAGGTGATGGGGCTGGCCTGCAGCCAGTGCCGCCAGCTGCGCGGGGTGCGGTGGCCTGCGCCGTCCAGCGCCGCCAGCGCGATGATCGAGGCCAGCACCGCCAGCACGCCCAGCGCCATCACAGCGGCTTTGAGGATGGTGGGGGAGGTGATGAACCGGGTGTCGACGGCGATGCGCGCGCTCAGGCCCGGCTGCGGTCCGATCTCCAGTTCGGTGAAGACACCGCCGATCTGCGGCTTGTTCTCCGGTGGGAGGCTGCCGGACGCGCCGGGGATGCCGACGAAGTCCGCGCCGACCTCGCCGGCGTTGGCCCACAGATGCAGTTGGCTGCAGTCACCGAGCTTGTCCCGGGTGGTGGCCGCGGCGACGTGGTCGCGGTAGGCGGCGGTCACCACCGTCTTGTTGGCCCGCACGAACAGGCCGTGCGCGGTGGCGTCGACGCCGCCGGCCGGCACCGTGGACAGCACCAGGCCGCCCTTGTCGGGCAGCGTGGCGATCGCCGAGCAGGGGATGGTGATATCCAGGCCTTTGGGCGCGCCGGATACCAGGGGTGCGGTGACGTCGGTGACGTGGCCGTCGGCGTCGACACCCTGCGGCCAGGCGATGGTGGCGGTGGTCTGTCTGACCGGGAGCAGCGGTGTGACGCCGCACAGCAACACACCGGTGATGCCTGCGATCACCGCGATCAGCCGTGCGATCCGATAGCGCTGCTTGGGCTGGTCGTGGGGGGAGGACACGAGCCTCGATGCTATGCGACGGGGTCCGCGGCGCGGGGGACCCTATGCCGGAGTTGCCCGGCACGCAGCGACAACGTGCGTTATGTCGGGTTGGTGGGGGACCGTGCCGGGCTGGCGGGGGGCATGTCGGGCTGCCGGGCGGCGGCCTGGGCTCGTAGTGCCATCACCCGTTCGTGGATGCGGTACTCGGTGCTGCGCGGCATCGACCCCGGGCCGTAGAGCCCCCGGCGGCGGCGGTAGACCCGGCCGCGTCCGCACTCCCAGCGCAGCGCGTCCGAGATCGCCTTCGAGGCCCGGCCGGCCACCGAGAAGCCGCGGGACTCCAGTTCCTCGGCCAGTTCGCTGACGGTGGCCGGGTAGTCGCGGTGGTGCAGGAAATGGGTGAGTACGTAGCGCAGTTCGATGCCGCGCAGTGTTTTCCGGTTCGTCATGAGCGGACCTTGCCACCGGGGTCCGACATTGCGGCGGTTGTCGCTATGAGCCGGGCAATTTCGTCATAATGCCCCGGGCGG
>CAYNJD010000247.1:0-5253 GCA_964397355.1 uncultured Mycobacterium sp.
ACTCCTACGGATCGCGGGGCAGCCCCAGCAGCCGCTCGGCGATGATGTTGAGCTGAACCTCCGAGGTGCCGCCGTAAATCGTTGTGGCCCGGCTCATCAGCAGATACTCGGCCCACTTTCCGGGCAGTTGCTCGGCGTCGCCGATCGCGGCGTCGCCGCCGAAGGTGCCGACGGCGAACTCGGCGTACCCCTGCGTGGTGCGCATCGACAGCAGCTTGGACACCGCGGCCGACGGCATCGGGTCGCGCCCCGCCAGCGTCAACAGCGTCGAGCGCAGATTGAGCAGCTTGGCGGCATGCCCCTCGGCGATCAACTCGCCGGCGCGGCGGTGCTCGCCCTGATCGAATTGGCCGTCGCGCATGAACTCCACGAATCCGTCGAGGCTGGCCAAAAACGGCATCTCAGATCCACCGATCGACACCCGCTCGGCCGTCAGCGTGTTGCGGCTGACCTCCCAACCCCGATTCACCTCGCCGAGCACCAACTCGTCCGGGACGAACACGTCGTCGATGAACACCGTGTTGAACATCGCCCCGCCGGTGAGTTCACGAAGCGGGCTGACCGTCACGCCCTCGCTCTTCATGTCCAGCAGAAAGTAGGTGATGCCATCGTGTTTGGGGGCGGTTGGGTCCGTTCTGGCCAGCAGTGCCCCCCAGGCGGAGAACTGCGCGGCCGACGTCCAGATCTTCTGGCCGCTGATCCGCCAACCGCCATCGACCTTGGTGGCCTTGGTGGTCAGGCTGGCCAGGTCCGAACCCGCACCGGGTTCGGAAAACAGTTGGCACCACACCATTTCCCCGCGGAATGTGGGCGGCAGGAAACGTTGCTTCTGCTCGTCGGTGCCGAACGCGACGATCGACGGGATGAGCCACGCCGCGATACCCATGCCCTGGCGCCGCACCCGGCCGGCTGTGAACTCCTGCTCGATGATGATCTGCTCGATCGGCTCGGCGGCCCGCCCCCACGGCTTCGGCAGGTAGGGCAGCACCCAGCCGCCCTCGGCGATCGCCACGGTGCGCTGTTCGCGTGGCATGGCCTTGAGTGCGGCCACCTCCGTCCGGATCTCGGCGCGCAGCTTCTCGGTCTCGGGGTCCAGGTCGATGTCGATCTTGCGCATCGCGCCGGCGGTGGCGGTGTCGACGACCTGCTGCGGGTAGTCGGCGCGACGCCCGAACGAGGCGGCCAGGATCAGCGCTCGCCGGTAGTAGACGCCGGCGTCGTGTTCCCAGGTGAAGCCGATTCCGCCGTGCACCTGGATGCAGTCCTGGGTGCAGTGCTGCGCCGCGCTCGGGGCCAGGGTGGCGGCCACGGCTGCGGCGAACTGTACCGTCGAACCCGCTGCTTCCCAACCGTTGTCAGTGGCCTCGTCGATGGCGCGGGCGGCGTCCCACACCGCGGCGGTGGCCCGCTCGGTGGTGGCGATCATCTCGGCGCACTTGTGTTTGATGGCCTGGAACTGGCCGATCGGCCGGCCGAACTGTTCGCGGATCTTCGCGTAGTCCGCGGCGGTGTCGGTGGCCCATCGCGCCACCCCGACCGCCTCGGCGGACAACAGCGTGGAGATCAGCGCGTGCGCCCGCAGCTGGCTGAGGTTGCTCAAGACCGCAGTGGCGTTCACCTCGACACCGTTGGCCCGCACGTGGGCGATCGGGCGCAGCGGGTCCACGCTGGTGACCGGCTCGATCTCGAGCTGGTCGGCGCGCAACATCACCCACGCCTCGCCGCTGTCGATCGCAACGGGCAGCACCAGCAGCGAGGCCTGGGCGGCCGCGGCCACGGCGCGGGTCTCGCCCCGGATGACCAACCCGTCACCGTGGGCGGTGGCCGTCAATCCCGGATTGAGGGTGTAGCTGGCGATCACCTCGCCGGTGGCCAAGCCGGCCAGCTCCGGGGCGGCCGGATCGTGCGCGGCGATCAGCGCGCCGGCGATCGCCGACGGGACGAACGGGCCCGGTACCGCCGCGTAGCCGAACTCGGCCAGCACCACCGCCAGTTCCAGGATGCCGAAGCCCTGCCCGCCGGCCTGCTCGGCCAGGTGCACCCCCGCCAAGCCCTGCTCGGCGGCGGCCCGCCAGTACGGCGGCGGGTTCTCGATCGGGGTGTCCATCGCCGCGTGCAAAAGCTCGGACGGTACCGCCCGTGCCAGCAGCGACCGCACGGAATCGGCCAGGTCTTGATGCTCGGAAGTGATCGCTATCGGCATGGGTGCGCCTTTCGATGGGTGCCTGTAGTGAAACTAACAACCGGCCGGTTGGTTGACGACATGGGTCAGGGGTTGCCCGTCTCGCAGCCGGCGGCAGTTGTCGACGGCCGCGACCAGATAGCGGCGCATGGTGTCGGCGGTGTACCAGCTGACGTGCGGCGTCAGCACCACGTTGTCCAGTCCGAGCAACGGGTTGTCCGTGGTGACCGGCTCGACGGCGAACACGTCGAGGCCCGCGCCGGCCAGCCGGCCGCCGGCCAGCGCCTCGGCCAGCGCCGCCTCGTCGACGATCGGCCCGCGTGACGTGTTGACCAGCACCGCATCCGGTTTCATCCGCTGCAGTCCGGCGCGGTCGATCAAGCCCTCGGTGGTGCCGGTGAGCGGCACGTGCAGTGAGACGATGTCGGATTCGGCCAGCAACTCCGGCAGTGGGCGCCAGCCGGACCGGCCGTCGTCGCGGGTACTGGTGTGCAGCACCTCGGCTCCCATGGCGGACACGATCCGTGCCACCCGTTGGGCGACGCTGCCGTACCCGACGAGCCCGACGGTGCAGCCGCCGATGTCGCGGCAGTACTCACCCAGGTCGGGGTCGGTGGGCCAGCCGCGGCCCTGGCGGGTCGAACGATCCAGCGGCAACAGCCGGCGCAACACCGCGAGCATCAGCAGCACGGTGCCCTCGGCCACCGACGCCGCATTGGCGCCGGGCATATTGGCGACCGCGATACCGCTTTCGGTTGCCGCGTCGACGTCGATGGTGTTGATCCCGACGCCGAACTTCTGCACCAGCCGCAGTCGGGGTCCGCTGCGCAGCTCCTCGCCCGTCAGTGGCCGTAGCACATGCCAGATCACCTGGGCCCGGGCCAGTTCGCGGCGGAAGGTGGTGTCGTCGTCAGCCGCACACCACCGGATGTCGAGCCAATCGGACTCGGGCGCAACGAAATCGCTGACCTTGGGGCCGGGGACGAAGTGCGCCAGGACTCTCAACCCCACCGCTGTCCGATCCACTCGGCGATGATGTCGGCCTGGGCGTCGCGGGCGCCCGGGGTGGTGAAGTAGTGATCGGTGTCGACGCTGCGCAGCGACTTGTCGGCCGTGGCCAGGCCGTCGTGAATGCGCTGCGCATCCGATGGGAACACCCCGGTGTCGGCATGTGCGTTGATCACCAATGCCGGCTCGGTGATGCGCGCCAGGTGCGGTTCGGCCCTGGTCTGCGCGGTCCGCAGACTCCACATGCCGAGCCAGTTGCGCAGTGTGCAGGCCGCGGCGATCCCGCGTGCGGACCGGTTGGCCCTGACCGGCTCCCCGGCGTAGCACATGTTGGGTTCGCGGCTGGTGGGCTCCAGGGCGGGGTCGACCATGCGCGGGTCGGCCCAGGTGCGCATCACGCTGAACGGCCGGTCCGAGAAACCGGATGCAGCAATCCGTTTCAGCTCCGATTCGGCCCAATCGGTGATGGCGTGGTTGCGGGCGATCTGGGCGGCCCGGTAGCGGGCGATGAACTCCGGCGGGTAGGGCGGTGCGTTGTGCTCGGCGAACAGGTCCAGATCGGGGTCGGATCGCACGGGATCGTTCTCGTCGACGACGGCCCCGTCCATCCAGGCGGTCAGCACCTCGGGTCGACCGGGGTGGGCGGCGCTGGCGACGTAGCCGTCGGCGGGCAACAGGTCGGTGAGCCCGGCGGCGGGCCGCATTCCGGGCAGCGGCGTGACGTTGGCGTCGACGGCCTGTGACTGGTAGGCCGCCATCAGTGACCCGCCTCCGGAGTTGCCCAGCAGCACAATCGTCTTCACGCCGGCCACCTCGCGCAGCCAGCGCACGCCGACCCCGATGTCGACCAGGGCGTGGTCGAGCAGAAAGCTGCTCTCGAAGCCCCGGAAGCGGGTGTTCCAGCCCAGGAAGCCGATACCGCGGGCGGCCATGAACTCGGCGAGGTAGTGCTCGCTGAAGTCGATCTGGTAGTGGGTGGCGATCATGGCCACCGTCGGGTTATGGCCCGCGGCATGGTGATACAGGCCCTGACACGGGTGCCCGCCGGCACCGGCGCGCTGCGCGGTGGGCGACGGCAGCCCGATGAACTCCCTGACGACCTCGGGCATGGTCAGCGACCCTCCTCGGCGTAGATGGCCCGATAGAACACGTTGGCCAGGGTGCGGATGCAGGCGTCGTCATCCGGTGTGCGGCCCTTTTGGGGTGTGGCCAACTGGACATAACAGAACTGGTTGAGCATCGACACGATCGCCACCGCCAGCAGTTCCGGGTCGTCACCGGCGCAATAGCCCTCGGCTTGGGCGCGCTTCACCGTCTCGGTGATGAAAGCCACCGGTACCGCGCAGATCTCCGCCCAGTAGCGGGCGAAGTCCTCGTTGACCATCGCCAGTTGGGAGACCCCGACCATCTCGGCCAGCCGGTTGCGGTAGGTGTGCCAGTGCGCGGCGGCGGCCTGCTCGATGCGCTCCCGGTTCGACAGACCGTGCCGCACCGCGCCGGACGCCCGCTCGCCGGCCTCGTCGCGGAACCGCAACGCCCACTGCCGGACCATGTCCTCCTTGGAGTCGTAATAGTTGTAGAACGACGCCGACGACCGGCCGGCCTCGGCGGCGATGTCGGCGATGGTGGTGGCCAGCACGCCCTTGCGGGCGATCACCGCGCGGGCGGCGGAGTCGATCGCGGCCTGGGTGCGCCGGCCCCGGTGGGTGGGCAACGGGTCGCGGTGACCGGGATGCTCGGAGAGGGTCGACACCGAAATCGGGGTTCCTGTCGCTGCTGGGCCTGGATCAGAACTGAATCTGATGTTAGATTCAGATCCGGAACTTGACCAGAGGAGCCGTCGCCATGATCAAGCCGCACGGGGTCAACACCGAATTCGAGATCAGCGGGATCAATCACGTCGCGCTGGTCTGTTCCGACATGGCGCGCACGGTCGACTTCTACAGCAACGTGCTGGGAATGCCGCTGGTCAAATCACTGGACCTGCCGGGCGGGATGGGTCAGCATTTCTTCTTCGACGCCGGCAACGGGGACTGCGTCGCGTTCTTCTGGTTCGCCGACGC
>CAYNJD010000248.1:0-5242 GCA_964397355.1 uncultured Mycobacterium sp.
TGTCGGGCGGACGAGCTGGCCTGTAAGCCGGATTCTGTTCCGCACCTGTCGGTGCGGCGGCGACCATCCATCTGGGCACACCGTCGCCGGGTACCTCGAGCGGCCTACCCGCAGGCTCGGGCGAGCAACCCTCGGACACCTGCGCGACCGCACCGGGGGTGCGGCCTTCTTGGCCTTGCTTCGGGTGGGGTTTACCGAGCCGCCCCGGTCACCCGGGACGCTGGTGCGCTCTTACCGCACCGTTTCACCCTTACCACCAAAGGTGGCGGTCTGTTTTCTGTGGCACTATCCCGCGAGTCACCTCGGATTGCCGTTAGCAATCACCCTGCTCTGTGAAGTCCGGACTTTCCTCGACCCGCTTGCGCGTGCCGCGGCCGCCCGGCCAACTCGTCCGCGCTGCTCACCGTACCGGCAAGCGTCGGCGCAGGCCAACCGGCATGATGGCGCCGTGGGCGCACAATCGACTACACAGTGGCAACGACGGGTGGACGCCGGTGACTGGGATGCCATCACGACCGAACTCGACGAGTGCGGCGGCGCGCTGCTGCCCCGGCTGCTGACGGCCTCGGAGACCGCGCGGCTGCGGCGGGTCTACCCGCACGACGAGCGTTTCCGCGCCACCGTCGACATGGCGCGGCACCGCTACGGGTCCGGGCAGTACCGGTACTTCGCGGCGCCGGCACCGGATCCCATCGATGCGCTCAAGCGGGCGCTGTATCCGCGGTTGTTGCCGATCGCCCGCGACTGGGCGGCCCGGCTGGGCCGTGACGCCCCGTGGCCGGACGACTTCGACGACTGGCTGGCCGCCTGCCACCGGGCCGGGCAGACCAAACCCACCGCACTGATGCTGCACTACGGCCCGGGCGACTGGAACGCGCTGCACCGCGACCTCTACGGCGAGTTGGTGTTCCCGCTGCAAGTGGTCATCAACCTGTCCGACCCTGCCACCGACTACACCGGCGGTGAGTTCCTGCTGGTCGAACAGCGACCGCGCGCCCAGTCCCGCGGCACCGCAACGCAGTTGCCCCAAGGCCACGGCTATGTGTTCACCACCCGGGACCGGCCGGTGCGGTCGGTCCGGGGCTGGTCGACCGCACCGGTGCGCCACGGCGTCTCGGCGATCCGCTCCGGCGAGCGCTACACGTTGGGGCTGATCTTTCACGACGCCGCGTGAGGGCCGCCAATCCGGCGCAGCAGGATCACGTTGTCGGTCAAGGTGGCGGCCTGGCCGTCAGGTCCGATCGCGGCGCGTTCGCTCGGCTCAGCGCGCAGCCGTTCCCACTGCGCATTATCGAGTGCCAGCCCCGCCAGTACCTCGTCGACGGTGGCGAAGTGATGCTCGTGGGCATGCTCGCCGGTCCACGGCGGCGGCGCGCCGTGGTCGACGATCAGCAACCGCCCGCCGGGGGCCACCGCGTCGGCGGCGCGCCGCAGCACCGGCTCGCGGTCCAGCCGCGCCGGGGAGTGCAGGAACTGCGCCGACACCAGGTCGAAGCGGCCGTCGGGAAAGCTGGTCGACAGGTCGTGGCGCTCGAAGCGGATGCGCGACAACACCTCCCGCTGTTTCGCGGCGGCCCGGGCACGCTCCAGCGCGTTGTCCGCGACGTCGACGGCGACCACCCGCCAGCCGTCTTCGGCCAGCCAGATCGCGTCGGCGCCCTCACCGCAACCCAGGTCCAGTGCCCGGCCCGGAGCCAGATCCGCGGCGACCTCGGCCAGCTGGAGGTTGACCTGCCCGCTCCACACCGAGGCGTCGCCGCTGTAGAACTCGTCCCAGAATTCCCGCGCATCCCCTACCGGTTCAGTCATCGCTCAGCGCTCCGATCGCGGGCGGCAACGGCAACCCGTAGTCGTCGGCCGCCAGGCTCTGTACCACCGCCGCCGCGGCCCGCGATCCCGCCGCGATCGCTGCGGCGACCTGCGGCATCTCACCGGTCAGGTCGCCGGCGGCGAACACCCCGGGAACCGAGGTGCGACACAACGGGTCCACGCCGACCGGGTCTTGGGCGGCCGGACCGGGCCCGGCCACAACCACGGCGAGCTGCCGGGCCAGCCGATCGCGCTGCCTCATGGTCGCTGCAACCAGCAGTCCGCGACGCGGCAGCCGGCCGCCGTCGGCGAATACCACCGCGGACAGTTCACCGTCGTCCGCTTCGAGCGCGGCCACCGGCCGCTCGTCGACCTGGATGCCGGACCCTGCCAGTCGGCTGCGGTCGTCTTCCAGCTCGGCGGGGCCGTCGGTGAGGACCACGATGTCGTCACTCCAGCACCGCAGCAGCAGCGCCAGGTGCACCGCTCGGTCGCCGCGCGCCAGCACCGCCAGCGGTTGGTCGGCCACCTCCCAGCCGTGGCAGAACGGGCAGTGGAAGACCGAGCGGCCCCACAGCCCGTCCACGCCGGGCAACTCCGGTGGCGCATATGCCATTCCGGTGGCCAGCAGCACCCGACGGGCCCGCTCGCTGGCCCCGCCCGCCAACGTGACGACGAAATCGCCGTCCACACGGGTGATCTCGCTGACCACTGCGGAACGGACCGTCACGCCGTAAGAGGCGAGTTCATCGCGGCCCAGCGCATACAGCTCAGCCGGCGGACGGCCGTCGTGTCCCAGCAGACCGCCGACACCGTGCGCGGCGAGGTTGCTCTGCTCCCCCGCGTCGACCAACAACGTGGTGCGCCGGGCACGACCCAATACCAGTCCGGCGCTGAGTCCGGCCGCGCCACCGCCCACCACGATGCAGTCCCAAATCACGTTCATGTCCCCGAGCTTGCCGGGACGCACCGAGAACTGGCAAGCTGATTTGCCATGCAGGCAAATACCGGAGAGGGCGGCGTCGACCTGCGGGTGCGGCGGCGGCTGCGTGAGCTGCGCACCCAGCAGGGCCTGACCCTGGAGGACGTGGCCACCCGAGCCGGCATCGATGTCTCGACACTGAGCCGGCTGGAATCGGGCAAGCGGCGCCTGGCGCTGGATCACCTGCCCCGGCTGGCCGAGGCGCTGTCGGTCAGCACCGACGAATTGCTGCGCGCGCCCGAACAGCCCGACCCGCGGGTGCGTGGCACCTCGCATACCCGCCACGGCATCACCTACTGGCCGCTGACCCGACACGGCCCGGCCGGCGGGCTGCACGCGTTCAAGATCCGGGTCGGTGTGCGGCGCCGGCGCCCGGCCGAGCTACCGGTGCACGAAGGCCACGACTGGATGTATGTGTTGTCCGGCCGGCTCCGCCTGGTACTGGGCGACGACGACTTTCTGATCGCACCGGGTGAGGCCGTCGAGTTCTCCACCTGGACCCCGCACTGGTTCGAGGCGGTCGACGCCCCGGCCGAGGCGATCATGATCTTCGGCGCGCACGGCGAACGGGTGCACCTGCACGGGTGAGCGCGGCTACAGGTAGGCCGTCTGGTTGACCAGCCGCACCGACGCCGGCCCGTCGCCGAAGAACTCGGCGATGCTCAGCGACGCCAGATCCAGGTGCAACCGGTACAAGATGGCCGGGCCGGCGTCCAGTGCCAGGCGCAGCATCGTCTTGATCGGCGTCACGTGCGACACCATCAACACGGTGGCACCGCCGTGTTCGGCGACGATCCGGTCGCGCGCGCGGGTCACCCGCTGTTGCACCGCGTCGAAGCTCTCCCCGCCCGGGGGCTCGGTGGCGGTGTCTTTGAGCCAGCGACGGTGCAGGTCGGGGTCGCGTGCGGCGGCCTCGGCGAAAGTCAGTCCCTCCCAGGCCCCGAAGTCGGTCTCGGTCAGGTCCTCATCGACGGTCACGTCCAGGCGCAACAGCTTGGCCGCGGCGGTCGCGGTGTCATAGCAACGCTGCAGTGGGGAGCTGACGACCGCCGCGATGCCGCCGCGCTGTGCCATGTAGCGCGCCGCCGCGTCGGCCTGCAGCCGGCCGGTGTCGGTCAGCGGCGGGTTGCCCCGTCCGGAGTAGCGCCGCTGCACCGACAGCTCGGTCTGCCCGTGCCGCAGCAGCAACAGCCGGGTGGGTGTGCCCGTGGCACCGGTCCAGCCGGGCGCCGTCGGCTTCTCCGGCTGCTCCGGCTGCTTCGGCTGCTCGACACCGGCGGCGGCGTCCATCGCCTCGTTGGCCAGCCGGTCGGCGTGGGAGTTCTTCTCCCGCGGAATCCAGCTGTAGCGGACATGGTCGAATTTCGACGCCAGTTCGCGGGCTTCGGTGTGCAGCGGGATCAGGTCCGGATGCTTGACCTTCCACCGGCCGGCCATCTGCTCGACCACCAGCTTGGAGTCCATGAACACCGCCACCTCGGCGGCGCCCAGCCGGGCCGCCTGGGCCAATCCTGCGACCAGGCCACGGTATTCGGCGACGTTGTTGGTGGCCACGCCGATGGCCTCCTTGGCCTCGGCCAGCACTTCGCCGCGGTCCGCGGACCACACCACCGTTCCGTAGCCGGCCGGACCCGGATTGCCGCGCGACCCTCCGTCGGCCTCGACGATGACCCTCATCCCACGACCCGGCGGCGCACTAACCGAAGTCCTTGACCCGCAGCAGGATCGCGCTGCACTCCGGGCAGCGCAGCACCTCCTCGGGCGGTGCCGCCGAGATCCGGGCCAGCTCGCCGCGGTCGATCTCGATCCGGCAGGCCCCGCACTGGCCGCCCCGCAACGGTCCGGCGCCGACCCCGGCGGAGGCCCGCTGCCGCTCGTAGAGCGCCAGCAGCTCACCGTCGATCGAACCGGCCAGCTCGTCGCGGCTCGCCGAGCGTTGCGCTCGGGTGGTTTCGATCTCCGCCGCGGCGGTGTCCAGCGTCTGCTGCACCCTGGCCAGCTCAGCCGCCAAACCGTCGATCACCGCCGACTCGGCGTCGGCCTGGCCCTGCAGTTGCTCGCGCTGTTCCAGCAGCTCCAAAAGTGAGTCCTCCAGGCTGGTTTGACGCCGTTGCAACGTCTCGAGCTCATGCTGTAGGTCGACGACCTGTTTGGCGTTGGTCTGCGCCGACTGCAGCAGGGTGCGGTCGCGGTCCTCGCGCTGGCGCACCGCGTCGATCTCCGACTCGAAGCGGGCGGCTTGGGCGTCGAGATCCTCCAGCGCCAGTTCCAGCGCGGCAAGCCGGTCGGTCGCAGCGCTGTGGTCGGCCTGCAGGCGCTCGCGGTCGGCCTGTTCGGGAAGATGACCGGACCGGTGCGCGAGCCGGGCCAGCTCGGCATCGAGCTCCGATAACTCCAGCAGCGAACGCTGCTGGGCCACTTCAGCCTTCATCGCCGGTCTCCTTCGAGCGC
>CAYNJD010000249.1:0-5237 GCA_964397355.1 uncultured Mycobacterium sp.
CGGTGGCCCGCATGCAGCACATCGACCTGTTCACCTGGCTGCGCGGCGACATCCTGGTCAAGGCCGACAAGATGACGATGGCCAACTCGCTGGAGCTGCGGGTGCCGTTCTTGGACCCCGAGGTGTTCGCGGTGGCCTCCCGGTTGCCGGTGAGCGCCAAGATCACCCGCACCACCACCAAATACGCCCTGCGCCGTGCACTGGAGCCGATCATCCCCCCGCACGTGCTGAACCGGCCCAAGCTCGGCTTCCCGGTGCCGTTGCGGCACTGGCTGCGCGCCGGTGAGCTGGTGGAGTGGGCGTACGCCACGGTGGCCGCCACCGGCGCCGGCCACCTCATCGACGTCGCCGCGGTGCACACCATGCTCGACGAGCACCGGGTAGGCGCCGCCGATCACAGCCGCCGGCTGTGGACCGTGCTGATCTTCCTGCTGTGGCACGCGATCTTCATCGAGCGCTCGGTGACCCCACGGATCAGCGAGCCGGCGTATCCGGTGCAGCTGTAGCAGCGAGCCTGTTGTTGACGCGGCAAAGTGCGAGGAGGCACCACGCCAACTACAGGCTCGACGCAATCACTGCAGCGCGGCGCCGATCTCGCCGGCCGCCGCGTCGCCGTAGGCGTCGGCCAGCCGGGCAAGCGCGGTGCCACGGTCCCACGTCCACTCCTGGGTTCCGGTGGACTCCAGCACCAGCACCGCCACCAGCGAACCGAGCTGCGCGGACCGCTCCAGATTCAGCCCGGCGCTGCGCCCGGTGAGGAAACCGGCGCGGAAGGCGTCCCCGACGCCGGTCGGGTCGGTCTGGGCCTTCTCCGGGACCACACCGATGTGGACGCGGGAGCCGTCCGGGTCGACGATGTCGACACCGTTGGCGCCCAGCGTGGTCACCCGCAGGCCGACCTGCTTCATGACGTCGGCCTCGGTCCAGCCGGTCTTGGACAGCAGCAGGTCCCACTCGTAGTCGTTGGTGAACAGGTAGGCGGCACCGTCGATCAGCCGGCGGATCTCGTCGCCGGTCAGCCGGGCCAGCTGCTGGGACGGGTCGGCGGCGAACGCCAGGCCCAGCTTGCGGCACTCCTCGGTGTGCAGGAACATCGCCTCGGGGTCGTTGGCCCCGATGATCACCAGCTCCGGCTTCCCGATGGCGTCGACCAGCTTGGCCAGCGAGATGTTGCGGGCCTCCGACATGGCACCGGGGTAGAACGACGCGATCTGGGCCATGTCCTGGTCGGTGGTGCACACGAACCGGGCGGTGTGCGCGGTGGTGGAGGTCAGCACGTGATCGCAGTTGACCCGGTGGGACACCAGCCACTGCCGGTAGTCGCCGAAGTCGTCGCCGGCCGCGCCGACCAGCGTCGCGTCACCGCCGAGCACCCCGATGGCGTAGGCGATGTTGCCCGCCACCCCGCCGCGGTGCACCACCAGGTCGTCGACGAGGAAGCTCAGTGAGACCTTCTGCAGGTGATCGGCCAGCAGCTGTTCGGAGAACCGACCTGGAAAGCGCATCAAATGGTCGGTCGCGATCGACCCGGTCACCGCAATCGTCACTGACTGTCCCCCTCGTATGTTCGACATGGATGTGGGTTCTCACGGTAGCCGTCCGGTGGCGCCGGCCCGTCGCCGGGCAGCACCGGGCAATCGTGGGAACGGTGCGGACCCCGGCGGCGCCGGGGTCGGGGTGATGTCAGGGGCTCAGTTGAACGAGTCGCCGCACGAGCACGAACCGCCGGCGTTGGGGTTCTCGATGGTGAAGCCCTGCTTGTCGATCTGGTCGGCGTAGCCGATCTCCGCACCCTGCAGGTACGGGGCGCTCATCCGGTCGACGGCCAGTTTCACGCCGTTGAACTCGGCGATCACGTCACCGTCGAGGGTGCGGTCGTCGAAGAACAGGTTGTAGCGCAGGCCGGCGCAGCCGCCCGGCTGGACCGAGATGCGCAGGGTCAGGTCGTCACGGCCTTCCTGGGCCAGCAGCGATTTCACCTTGGCTGCGGCCTCATCGGTCAAGACCACGCCGTGAGACTCGGTGGTCGACTGATCCTGAACAGTCATTGCGTCTCCCTATTGCGGTTGTCACGGGGCGGGCTCCGCCTCGACTCTGAGGCGTCGAAGCCCACCGTCACAACGATACCCTGCGTCAACGTGTTCCCGACCGGCCCGCCGGACGGCTGCCGACTTGCGCCGCGAGCACGGTGGTCAGGCCGATCAGCTGGTTGGCGGCGTCGACCAGGGCCAACCGCACCGATCCGGCGTGGTCGGCGATGGCCCGGGCGGCCGTGACGCCGGCCGATCGCAGCGCCGGTTCGTCCAGCCCGATCTGGCCGGCCAGCACCAGCACCGGCAGGTCCCGCGCCCGGGCCGCGGTGCACAGCGACCCGATCACCTTGCCGTGCAGTGACTGCTGGTCGAGCCGGCCCTCGCCGGTGACGAGGATGTCGGCGTCGGCGATGGCGGCCGCCAGACCGGTGTGACGGGCCACGATGTCCGCCCCGGATTCCGCGGTGCCGCCCAACGCCAGCAGCGCCGCCGCGATCCCGCCGGCGGCACCGGCTCCCGAGGCGGCGCTGACCTCCCGCCCGGCCGCGGCGTCCAGTTCGGTCGCCCAGGCGGCAAGGCGGGTTTCGAGTACCGCGACGGTGGCGGCGTCGGCGCCTTTCTGCGGCCCGAACACCCGTGCCGCACCCCAGGGACCCAGCAGCGGGTATTCGACGTCGCAGGCCGCGATCAGCTCGACGCCGCCGAGCCGTTGCCGGCCGGCCGCCAGGCCGCCCAGTTCGCCGACCATGGCCCGGCCGCCGTCGGTGCTCGCGCTGCCACCGAGCCCCACGACGATCCGCGCCGCCCCGGCCGCCAGCGCCGCCTCGATGAGCTGTCCCACTCCGGCGCTGTGGGCGGCCAGTGCGGTCTGTGGCGACGGCGGGCCGTCGAGCAGCGCCAAGCCGCAGGCCTGCGCACACTCCAGATATGCCGTCTTCGATGCGGCGTCGAGGAACCATTCCGCCTCGACCGGCTCACCGAGTGGCCCGCTGACCTGCGACCGCTGCACGGTGCCCGCACCGCCGGTGCCCGACGCGGCCGCCAGCACCGCGACGAAACCCGGCCCGCCGTCGGATTGCGGCGCGATCGCCAGCCGGTCGTGGGGCCGGCTGCGATGCCAGCCGGTGGAGATGGCGGCGGCGGCCTGCACCGCGGTGAGGCTCTCGCCGTAGCAGTCCGGCGCTATCAGCACCTTCAGCGCCGGCGCCCCGGTGGCGGCCGCCGCGCCGGCGCCGGGGTGGTCAGCCATACCGGCAGGGTATAGAGCCACACGGACGCCGTACCAGGCCGGGCAAGTAATCTGGCGGGCGTGAAGTTGCCGGGGCGCAGGAAAGATGAGGCCGAGTCCGCTCAGTCCGCCGAGTCCGGAGCAGGGGCCGTCTACCTCGACAGCGCCGAATCCGGCGGTGGCACTCGTTCCGGTGTCACCCCGCCCAAAGGCCGTCCCACCCCCAAGCGCGTCGACAAGCGTCGCGGTCCGGTCGCGCCGGCCCCGATGACCGCCGCGGAGGCCCGCGCCCGACGCAAGAGCCTGGCCGGGCCGAAGCTGACCAAGGAGGAGCGCCGGGCGGCGAAGGCCCAGCAACGGGAGCGAAGGGCCCAGCACCGGGAGCGGATGATGGCCGGCGACGAGGCGGCCCTGCTCGAACGCGACCGGGGGCCGGTACGCCGGTACGTGCGCGACATCGTCGACGCCCGCTACAACCTGCTCGGCCTGTTCATGCCGGTGGCGCTGGGGTTGATGTTCATCATGGTGGCACTCCCGCAGATCCAGTTCTACATCTCACCGGCGATGATGCTGCTGATGGTGGCGATGGCCGTCGACGGCGTGCTGCTGGCCCGCAAGGTCGGACGGATGGTCGACGCCAAGTACCCCGACAACACCGAAGCCCGGTGGAAACTGGGGGTGTACGCCGCCAGCCGGGCATCGACGCTGCGCCGGATGCGGGCCCCGCGCCCGCAGGTGCGCCGCGGCGAACGCCTCGACTGAGTGCGGCGCGGGGGCCGACAGCCGTGGACCTGACAGCTTTCCCGCCGGTCGACCCTCCCGACGCGGCGGCGGCCGCCGCAGCGCGTGCGCGACAGGGCACGCTGACCAAGCCGCCGGGGTCGCTGGGCCGTCTGGAGGAGCTGTCGGTGTGGGCCGCGGCGTGTCAGGGCCGTTGCCCGCCACGGCAATTCGACCGGGTTCGGGTGGTGGTCTTCGCCGGTGATCACGGCGTCACCCGCGAACGGGTGTCCGCCTATCCCGCGGCGGTGACCGCGCAGATGGTCGCCAACATCGACCGCGGTGGGGCCGCCATCAATGCGCTGGCCGCCGTCGGCGGGGCGGGTGTGCGGGTGGTGGACATGGCCGTGAACAGCGATGTCGGTGACGCCGCCGGGGGTTCGCGGGCGATCGGCACGCACAAGGTGCGCCGCGGCAGCGGCGACATCACCAGCGAAGACGCCCTGACCGCCGAGCAGACCATAGCCGCGGTGGACGCGGGCCGGCGGATCGCCGACGAGGAAGTCGATGCCGGCGCGGACCTGCTCATCCCCGGTGACATGGGGATCGGGAACACCACTGTCGCAACGACTTTGATCGCCGCCCTGACGGGCACCGAGCCCGCCGAAGCGGTCGGGCACGGCACCGGGATCGACGATGCGGGCTGGGCGCGCAAAACCGCTGCGGTGCGCGACGCGCTGTTCCGGTCCCGCGCGCAGCGCTCGGAACCGCTGGGGCTGCTGCGCAGCTGCGGCGGCGCCGATCTGGCGGCACTGGCGGGGTTCTGCGCCCAGGCCGCGATCCGGCGCACCCCGGTGCTGCTCGACGGCCTGGCATCCACGGCCGGCGCCCTGGTGGCCGAGCGACTGGCGCCCGGCGCACGGGCGTGGTGGCAGGCCGGGCATCGCTCCCCCGAGCCGGCCCACGCGCGGGCCTGCGCGGCACTGGGGCTCGAGCCGATCCTGGACCTGCGGATGCGGCTGGGCGAGGGCACCGGCGCCGCGACGGCGCTGCCGGTGCTGCGGGCCGCGGTGTCCGCGTTGGCCTCGATGTCCACCTTCGCCGAGGCGGGCGTTTCGGGGCCCGCCGAGAAAGCCGATACGTGATCCGGTCGCTGGCCGCGGCGGTCGCCTTCGGGACGGCCGTGCGGCTGCCCGGCGACGCCGGCCCACCGGGCCGCGGGGCGCTGACGGCGCGGCCGGGCGCGCAGGAGCCGG
>CAYNJD010000250.1:0-5217 GCA_964397355.1 uncultured Mycobacterium sp.
ACATGGGAACACCGTACGCAACCCGACTGGTCTCCACGTTCTGGGCCGCGGCCGGTTGGGCAGCTGTGGGCTACGGCGTCTTTCTGACCGTGGTGGCGCTGCGGTCACCGCCGGGGGAGGCGTTGACCGGCCACTGGGTCGGCCAGCCGGCTTTCAAGACGTCGATGGCGGTGCTGCTTGCGGTTGCCGCCGCCGCGCACCCGATCCTGCGCGAAGCGCGGTGGCTGATCCCGGCGCTGACGCTGTCGGCCGCCGGAGACTGGTTGCTGGCAATCCCGTGGTGGGAGCCGTCCTTCGTGGCCGGGTTGACGGCATTCCTGTTGGCGCACCTATGTTTTCTGGGTGCGTTGATTCCGCTGGCAACGGTTTCGCGCGGCCGGCTGATCGGAGTCGGGGTGGTCTGCGTGAGTTGCCTGGCGCTGCTGGTGTGGTTCTGGCCGGGGCTGGTCCGCGAGGGCATGGCGGTTCCGGTGACCGTCTACGTGGCGGTGCTCGGCGCCATGGTGTGCGTGGCGCTGCTGGCGGAGCTGCCGACCCGCTGGACCGCTGCGGGCGCGGTGTGCTTTGCGGTTTCGGACGCCATGATCGGGGCAAGCCAGTTCGTGCTGGGCAACGAGCTGTTGGCGGTGCCGATCTGGTGGGCCTACGCCGCGGCGCAGCTGCTCATCACGGCCGGTTTCTTCTTCGGCCGCTCCGGTGTCGCCGAACCAGCAGCCGCGGACTGAGACCCACTGGGGCTCAATGCCGGTGGCCACCGGTCCCGGGACGCAGCCGTTCCGGGTCGAAGGCGGGCAGCCGGCGACGGTGCGGTGCGGTCATGTGGTCGCGCGCCAGCGCGTCGCCGTGACCCGACGCGATATCGCCGATGCTGAACAGCGACTCGCTGTCCGGCCGGAAGTAGCCGCTGTGGTCGGCCATCGGCGAGGTCAGGCCCGGGATCTCGGCCTTGAAGCGGGTGGAGCCGTAACCGTCGTCGGCCGGGTTGCGGC
Source organism: uncultured Mycobacterium sp. (assembly GCA_964397355.1). Classification (GTDB taxonomy): domain Bacteria; phylum Actinomycetota; class Actinomycetes; order Mycobacteriales; family Mycobacteriaceae; genus Mycobacterium. The sequence goes on from CAYNJD010000250.1 coordinate 990, forward strand.
CGAGTCCGACCGTCGCCGGGGTTCCGGGCACCCGCAGTTGCGGTTCGCCGCCCAACCCGATGATCGGGTCCGACGACGCCGCACCCACATACACGTGGCCTCCCGCGGGCAGATGGAAGTCGGCGGCGCTGCGCGCCAGGTCGGTTCCCGGCGAACCGACGAGCACCACGTCGTCGGCGCGCATCCCGAAACCGGCGGCGGCGTCGGCCACCGTCGTCGAACCGTACGAATGACCGATGACGGTGATGTGCGCCCCGCCGGTGTGCGTCACCCGCAGCGCGTTGACGTCCGCGGCCAGCAGTCTGCCACCGGCCCGAGCCGAAGTAGGCTGTGCCACTTGTGGATCGAACAGGCTGTCCGGCGCGCGGTAGCCCATCCACATGATGACCGAATTGGACCTTGCCGGATCGGCGCGGACGGTCTCGCGGTAGACGTTCACTCCGTCGGGGTGCGACAGGTAGCCGTCGCGGACACTGCTGTGCGCCCCCGGCACCAGCACGGTGGTGTTGTCGGCGGTGTCGGGATCGCCGATCGCGATGGCTGCCCGGCCGCGGCCGTCGAACGCCGCCGGGTCATAGCTGAGCAGCAGCACCGGGCCGGTGCCGGCATTGGCCGCCAGCCCGTCGCGCACCCGCAGCGCATTGTCGTAGCGGACCATGTCGGCCGCGCTGATCGCCTCGGTGGCGTTCTCCACCCGGCTGATGTCATCGGCCAGCAGCCGCCGGTTGACCCGGTCGCGCAGCCGGGCCGGGAGTCCGGTGAGAGCGCCCGGCTCGATCCCGTCGCGGCCCGGCCCGCGCAGCCCGGCGCCCAGCGAGCACAGCAGGGCGGCACGCGCGCGGTCATCGGTGACGGCGTCGTCGATCACCCGGTGGATATCGCGGGCCTTGGCGGTCAGAAAGAGCTGGAACTGCCGGGCGCCGGCGGGGGTGTCCAGCGCCAGGGCGCGCCGCCCGCTCACCGCATCGCGGATCTCGGCGCCGATGGCGTCCAGACGCCGGCGGCCGTCGAACACGTGATCCGCGGCGCCGCGAACCGTCGCCGCCAGCAGCCGGTCGGCACCCGCCGAGGCCCGCAACGTCGATGCCAGTGACCCCTCGCGGGCCCGTGCCGCCTCCGCGTGGGCCCCGTGCTCCCCGGGCATATCGCAGCAAGGTAATTCAGTGCGGTCCGGGGCGCAGTCGGCCGTCCACAGCCCGCGCGGGGAGTGATCCACCGGCTGCCACGGTCGGCGCGGTCTGCTAGACCTGCGTGGTGAGCGTCGACAGCGAACCCGGCGGCCCGGCCGAACCCGTGGCCCGGGTGCTGCCGATGCTGTCGGTGCCGCACCTGGACCGCGAGTTCGACTATCTGGTCACGCCGGAGCAGGCCGAGCACGCGCGGCCGGGGGTGCGGGTTCGGGTGCGTTTCCACGGCCGGCTGGTCGACGCCTTCGTCTGGGAGCGCCGGGCCGACACCGACCACGCCGGCCGGCTCGGCCGGCTGGAGCGGGTGGTGTCGGCCGAGCCGGTGCTCACCCCCGAGGTCCGCCGGCTGGTGGAGGCGGTGGCCGCCCGCTACGCCGGCAGCCGTGCTGACGTGCTGCGGCTGGCGATCCCGCCGCGGCACGCCCGGGTGGAACGCGAGGCCGCCACGCCACCGGATCCGCCGATGCCGGCACCGGTCGATCCGGCGGGCTGGCAGCGCTACCGGGCGGGCGGGCCGCTGCTGGCGGCGCTCGGGCAGGGCCGCGCCGCGCGTGCGGTGTGGCAGGTGCTGCCCGGCGATTCCTGGACCGACCGGTTCGTCGACGCGGCGGTGCAGACCATCCGCTCGGGGCGCGCCGTCCTGGCGATCGTGCCCGACCAGCGCGACGTCGACGCGCTGTGGCGCGCCGCGACGGCCCGGATCGACGAGTCGGCGGTGGTCGCGCTGTCGGCGGGCCTGGGGCCGGCCAACCGTTACCGCCGCTGGCTGTCGGTGCTGCGCGGCCAGGCCCGGCTGGTGATCGGCACCCGCAGCGCGGTGTTCGCCCCGGTCGTCGAGCTGGGGCTGGTCATGGTGTTCGACGACGGCGACGACTCGCTGGCTGAGCCGCGGGCACCCTATCCGCATGCCCGCGACGTGGCGATGCTGCGGGCGCACCTGTCGGGCTGCGCCGCGCTGATCGGCGGGTACGCGCGCACCGCGGAGGCGCACGCGCTGGTGCGCAGCGGGTGGGCGCACGACGTGGTGGCGCCGCGGGCGGTGGTGCGGGCGGCCGCGCCGCGGGTAGTGGCGCTGGATGACAGCGGATACGCCGAACAACGCGACGCGGCGGCACGCACCGCGCGGTTGCCGTCGGTCGCTTTACACAGTGCACGCAGCGCGCTGGCCGCCGGCACAGCGGTGCTGGTGCAGGTGCCGCGGCGCGGGTACGTGCCGTCGCTGGCGTGCGGTCGCTGCCGCACGATCGCCCGATGCCGGCACTGCACCGGCCCGCTGTCGCTGACCGAGCGCGGCGGCGGCGCCGTCTGCCGCTGGTGCGGCCGGGTCGATCCGGCGCTGCGGTGTGCGCGTTGCGGCTCGGATGCCGTCCGTGCGGTGGTGATCGGCGCTCGGCGCACCGCCGAAGAACTAGGCCGCGCTTTTCCCGGCACCGCGGTGATCACCTCCGCCGGTGACACGATCGTGGCGGCCACCGGGGACGGCCCGGCCCTGGTGATCGCCACGCCCGGTGCCGAACCACGTGCCCCGCACGGGTATGGGGCGGCGTTGCTGCTCGACAGCTGGGCGTTGCTGGGCCGTCAGGATCTGCGTGCCGCCGAAGACACGTTGCGGCGCTGGATGGCGGCGGCGGCACTGGTACGCGACCGTGACGCCGGCGGGGTGGTGACGGTGGTCGCCGAGTCCTCGATCCCGACCGTGCAGGCCCTCATCCGGTGGGATCCGGTCGGCCACGCCGAGGCTGAGCTGGTTACCCGCGCCGAGGTCGGGTTGCCGCCGGCGGTGCATATCGCCGCCGTCGACGGCGACCCCGATTCGGTGACGGCGCTGCTGGAACAAGCCCGGTTACCCGACGGTGCCGACCTGCTCGGCCCGGTGCCGCTGCCACCCGGGGTGCGGCGACCGCCGGGTGTTCCCGACGAGCTCGACGCGATCCGGATGCTGGTGCGGGTCGGCCGCGACCACGGGCTGGCGCTGGCCGCCGCGCTGCGTCACGGCATCGGGGTGCTCAGCGCCCGCGGGTCGCACCGCCCGGTGCGGGTCCAGATCGACCCGCTGCACATCGGCTGACATCCCCCGGTCGGATACCGCTATCCGCCTCGAACTTTCAGCACATCTGCGAGTGGCCGCCGCCGGGTGAGGGGCGGTGGGTCTTCGGTCGCCGGAGCGTGTCCGATCCGAATCAGGATCTGGGGTACGGCGTCGCGGCCCATCAGCGTCTCGACGATCTCCCGTGCCGCCTGCACCTCGGTGAGGTGGGTCAGCGGACAGGTGGCCATGCCGGCCATCGTGCACTCGAGCAGGACCGTGGACAGCGCTTCGCCGGCTTCCAGAGCATCGGCGCGGGTATCGGCATCGGTGGACACCACCACGATCTTCGCCCGGTCTTCGCGGATGTGACCTCGTCGCGCCTGGCCGTGGCCGTGCGGGAACACCCGCCCGACATCGACCCGGTCACCTTCGGCGCCCGAGGCCAAAGAGCTGTAGGGAATACCCGCTGATTCCTCGAATGGCTTTGTCCAGCGCTGTAATTCGGCATGATATGTGGAATCGTAGAGCCGCAGCGACTCGGCGAACTTCGATGCCTGCGCCAGGCGCGGGCGGGCCTCCTCCGGTAGTACGTCCAGATGCACGCGGTAGCGCTCGATGCGGCTGCGCAGTACCGGTTCGAACGATCCCCATTCCGCGGGCTCCGCCAGTGGCAGTCGGTCGCTGCGGCGAACCCAGATCGCCGCTGCGCGACGCCGGTGTCCTTCGGTGACGAAGTCCATCGGGGCGAAGCGGACCGACGCGAGATGGTCGGGATCGTTGGGATTGGGAAATCGCTCGACGTTGATCTGCATGCCGGACGCGGACATGGCGACCCGGAGGTGATCCAGCGCAGCGCCGCAACCGATTACGGACTCGCGTCCGGAACGATCGGACGACAGCGTGCGACTCGGGTCGAGGAACAGCTGGAGCTCGTCGCCGTCGAGGACCCAACGCCAGGGCTGGATGTTGTGCAGCGACGGAGCGCGGCACGCCGCCGATACCGCATCCTTGA
>CAYNJD010000251.1:0-5217 GCA_964397355.1 uncultured Mycobacterium sp.
TGAACACGGCGTTGCTGCCGCCGGCCGCGGTGTAGGCCTCCTGGAACTTCTTGTTGGCGCCGATCATGAAGTTCTGCTCCAGGAAGACGGCCGGGATGTTGTCGCCGCCCAGCTCGTTGGCCTTGCCGTTGCCGCAGAACACCCACAGCCGGGTGTTGTTGGCGACCAGCTTGTCGACGTTGACCGTCGGGTCGTTGCGCAGCCACGCCGGGTCGCTGTCGGGACCCCACATGTCTTCCTTCTTGTAGCCGCCGGCGTCACCCATCGACAGACCGATCCAGCCCTTGCCGGTGGACGGGTTGAGGTAACCCGACAGCGAACCGGCGTAGGTGAACTGGTTCGGGTGGTAGATGGCCAGCGTCATCGCCGACGAACCGGCCATCGACAGGCCGACCGCGGCGTTGCTGGTCTGGCTGACGCCGTACTCGGCGGCCAGGTAGGCCGGCAGCTCACTGGTGAGGAAGGTCTCCCACTTGTAGGTGGAGCAGCCCGCCTTGCCGCACGCCGGCTTGTACCAGTCGCTGTAGAAGCTGGACTGGCCGCCGACCGGCATGATCACCGAGATGCCCGAGTTGAGGTACCACTCGAACGCCGGGGTGTTGATGTCCCAGCCGTTGAAGTCGTCCTGGGCCCGCATGCCGTCGAGCAGGTACAGCCCCGGGGAGCCCTGGCCGCCGCTCTGGAACTGGACCTTGATGTCGCGGCCCATGCTCGCCGAAGGCACCTGCAGGTACTCGACCGGCAGACCCGGCCGGGAGAAGGCGTTCGCCTCCGCGGTGCCGCCGACGACACCGACCAACCCCGCCAACAGGGCCGCGCCGGAGGCGGCGACCATCAACCTGTCAAGCAGCTTCATCCTGGGCATCCTCATTCGTTGTTGCTTTTGCATTCGATAGCGTGGCCCGACTCGGGCCCGATCTGCCGGCGCGCAGCGCGGCAGTGCCGGTGTAGTCAACCATAGAAATCCGCCACCGAGCTCTTATGGTTCTGCCATTGCGCCCGAGAACCGGCCCGACGCCGGATTTTCCGCGCAGGCCGCGCTGCGCTCGCAAGGCCATTCGAGCCGGTGGGACCCGCCGCGGGCGATAGCTGCGACCACCACGGCATGACGTCCGTCACATTTTCGGCGCGGGCCCGCGCACACCGTCACGGAACGTCGGGCGGCATCCCGGTATAGGGCGGGCGGGACGGTTCCGGCACCGCCAGTCCGCACCGGATCAGTTCGTCGCGCGGCACCCGCTCGATGCGGTAGCGGGTGAATTCCGCCGCGTGCAGCAGGTTGGACAGGAAGCGGCGCGGGCCCATCGGTGCGCGCACCGAGCCGAGCACCGCCGCGGTGTCGGGGCAGCGCAGCGCGGCTTCGGCCTGGGCGACCCAGTCCTGATCCAGGTAGCCCGGAATCAGCGGAAACCACTTGACCCAGGGCCCGTCGGCCACCACCCAGTCGCGGAACAGGTCCTTGTCGTGGCCGATCCGGCCGTGCTCGAGACGTTCGGTGTGCGCCGCGATGGGGTTGGCCAACCCGATCTGGTCGAGCAGTCGCACGTCCAGGCCGGTGTTCATGCTCAACATGCCCAGGTTGGTGAAGAAGACGGTGTGCGGCCCGGGATCGCCGGGATCGGGATCGGTCGGCACACCGATTCCCGGGGGCACCGGCAGGATGACCGGGACCACATCCCACTGGTCGTAATTGCCCGACGGCAGCAGCAGCGCCCCGTCGGGGGTGGCCTCGATGGTGGCCAGCACCGCGCGCATCCGCGGGTAGCCCAGATAGTCGGCGGCGGTCAGCGGGTGGGCGTGGCCGGTCGCCTGCGAATAGAACCGGCGTTCGTCGACGATGCCGGAGTAGGTGACGCGGGTCGCGTCGTCGGCCATCCCGGGCGCGTTGGCCGCCCACAGCGACCAGCCGGCCACCGCCAGCCACAGCAGGCCGACGGCACCGCTGAGCGGGTAGCCGGCCTCCCGGTGGAAGCGCGCCCCGTCGGGCAGCAGCACCGGAACCACCGCCACCGGGGCCAGCATGCAGAACAGCGGCGCCAGCAGCACCCGGCCGTGCATGAAGTCGCCGCCCTGGCGAATCCAGTAGGCGCCCTGCAGGAGTCCGCTGATCACGAAGAAGCACACCACCGCGCCCGGGCTCTGCACCAGCCGGGCCCACCGCCCGACCCCGCGCGGCACCGGACGCCGTGGCCGATGGCGCACGGCCGCGCCCACCCACAGCGCCGCACCCAGCGCCGTCAACAACACGGCCGGGACCCACATCGCGTAGGGGGCGTTGAAGTTGGCCAGGTAGATCATGCCCTGCGACCACTTGTCGCCGGCCGCGTCCTTGGCCAGCGCGGTGCCCGGCACCAGCAGCCCGTAGTAGCCCATCCGGAAGATCTGGTAGGCCACCGGCAGCGCGCCGCCGGCCGCCACGATCAGCCCCCGGGCCCGCCAGTCGGCCGCCGCGATCAGCAGCATGATCAGCGCGCCGCCGCCGATCAGCGCCAGCTCGGGGCGCACCAGCACGCTGACGCCGGCCACGAACGACAGGCTCGCGGTGAACCAGGGTCCGCGGGCGCGCGAGCGCGGCATCCGCAGCGCCTGCGCCCAGCAGACCAGCATCCACCACAGCAGCCCCAGATAGGCCAGCACCAGGCCGCTCTCCAGGCCGGAGGTGGCGAAGTCCCGGGCGGGCGGCACCGCGATGTAGACCAGCACCCCGGCGGGCAGCAGCAGGGCGCGGCGGCCCTGCAGTCCGGGGGCGTACAGCCGGGTGGTGCCCAGCATCAGCAGCGCCACCCCGGCCAGGCTGAGCACCAAGGCGAACGCCAGCGCCACGTACTCCATGCGCACCGGCCCGCCGAGCCAGCTGCCGACATACATCAGGTAGGTCCACACCGTGGAGGTGTTGGCCTCCACCCGTTCGCCGGCGTTGAACACCGGCCCGTTGCCGGCCAGCAGGTTGCGCACGGTGCGCAACACGATCAGCCCGTCGTCGGAGATCCAGCGCCGCCGCCAGGCGCCGATGCCGAACAGCAGCACCACCACCGCCACCGAAGCCCATGAGCTCAGCCGCACCGACGGGCTGTAGGCGAGCGCGGGCCAGCCCAGCGGCCGGACCCGCTGGTCCGGTGCCCCGCTGCGCACCCGCTGGCTAGCCGAAAGCGACGGCAGCACCGATGGTTCCGATCCAGGCCAGCGCCATCAGCTGCAGCACCCGGTCGCGCCGCAGGATGTCCTCGGCTTCACCGGCCATGCCGCCGTCGACGTCGACGGCGTAGCGCAGGATCGCGATGGCGATGGGAATGATCGACACCGCGTACCAGGAGCCGGAGCCGTGGTCGCGTTCGAAGGCATACAGGCTGTAGCAGACCAGCATCGCGGTGGCCGACATGGTCCAGACGAACCGCAGATAGGTGCCGGTGTAGTTCTCCAGCGACTTGCGGATCTTGGCGCCGGTCTGCTCGGCCAGCTGCTTTTCGGCGTAGCGCTTGCCGGCCACCATGAACAGCGACCCGAACGCCATCACCAGCAGGAACCACTGCGACAGGTAGATACCCGTGGCCGCGCCACCGGCGATGGCGCGCAGCAGGAAACCCGACGAAACGATGCAGATGTCAAGCACCGCTTGGTGTTTGAGACCGAAGCAGTACGCCAGCTGCATGGCCAGGTAGATGGCCATCACCAGCGCCAGGTTGGGGCTGAGCCACCAGGACAGCCCCAGTGAGGCCACTCCCAGCAGCGCCGCCAGGGTGTAGGCCAGCCGCACCGGCACCACGCCGGCCGCGATCGGCCGGAACCGCTTGGTGGGGTGGGCGCGGTCGGCTTCGACGTCCTGGGCGTCGTTGACCAGGTACACCGCCGAGGCCGCCAGGCTGAACACCACGAACGCGATGAGCACCTTGATCAGCAGATCGAGGTAGTCGTACTGCACGCCGCGGCCGAGCGCGGCCAACGGTGCGGCCACCACCAGCACGTTCTTCACCCATTGGCGGGGCCGGATCGCCTTGACGATCCCGGTGATCAGGTTGGCCGGCGGGCCGGTCTCCGGCGCTCGGCCCTCAACGTGTGCGCTCATCCGGCGCCTCCAGAGTTGTCCAGGCGGGTGGCGGCGGCGGCCACCGCGGCTCCGACGAGTACACCGGTGACCACATCACTGGGGTAGTGCACCCCGAGCACCATGCGCGACAGCGCCATCGGCGGCACCAGCAGTGCCGGCAGGGTTTTCGCCGGCAGCCCGCCGGCCCGTCCCAGCAGGATGGCCGCCGCGGTGGTGGAGGTGGCGTGCGCCGAGGGGAAACTCAAGGCGCTCGGGGTGGCCACGTTGACCGCGATCGCCGGGTGGTGCGGGCGTTCGCGGCCAACGACACGCTTGATCACCACCGCGGCGGCGTGCGCGACGAACGCGCCCGCGCCGGCGACCAGCCAGGCCCGGCGCCGCCGCGGCTGGGCCAGCGCACCGAGCGCCGACACCGCCAGCCAGCCCAGGCTGTGTTCGCCGAAGTGCGACATCGCCCGGGCCGCCGGCAGCACACCGGACCGGCCCGCCAGCACCGACTGCACGGCGACCAGCACGGCGTTCTCACCGTGCGGCGGGCCGACCACCGGCTCAGTCATGGCTGTCCAACAGCACCGTCTCCCACTGCTGCTTGCTGGACAGCTGCGGCAGCGCCCGGCGGTAGGTCCGGCGCAGGTCGTCGAAGCGGCGCGCCAATTGGTACTGCCGGCGCAGCGACTCACGCAGCAGCCCGAACATCTTCTCCCGGTCGCGCTGCCGGTAGACCACGCCGCGGCCGTCGGCGGTGGTGACGGTGACACCGTCCTGGGTGCACAACAGGAACCACCGGGCGTCCTGGGTGGGCACGTTGAGCTGCGGCCGCCGATGGTGCTCCGGCGCGGTCGCCTTGAGGTTGTGGGCGATGCCGCGGGCCAGCCGGTAGCCGATGGACAACGGCTGCACCGGCGGGCGCATCGGCTTGCGGCGCCGCGACGGGGAGGGCAGCGCGCTGGCCGCCGGCAGCACCACCGCGTCGGGGTAGGTCTTGCGCAGCGCGTGGATGTCCGGCAGCGCCGACTCCAGGATCGAGAAGATGTGCTCGGGGCCGGCCATGAAGTCGTCCAGCGCCTTGTTCTGCACGGCCACCGTCGAATACTCCAGGCAGGCAAGGTGTTTCAGAGTGGCTTTGAGGTGGCTGCGGATCAGGCCGGCGATATTGCCGTCCCAGTGCAGCG
>CAYNJD010000252.1:0-5172 GCA_964397355.1 uncultured Mycobacterium sp.
CCGGGTGGCAGGCCGAAGAGCGCACCGCGCTGGAATCGGAGACGGCGTGCTTCCCGGCCGGCACCCTGTCGGGTGCGCCCAAGGTGCGCGCGATGGAGTTGATCGAACAGGTCGAGAAGACCCGGCGCGGCCTGTACGGCGGCGTGGTCGGCTATCTGGATTTCGCCGGCAACGCCGACTTCGCGATCGCGATCCGCACCGCCCTGCTGGCCGGCGGCACCGCCTACGTGCAGGCCGGCGGCGGGGTGGTGGCCGATTCCAACGGCCCCTACGAGTACACCGAGGCCTCCAACAAGGCCCGGGCGGTGCTGGCCGCGATCGCCGCCGCCGAAACCATGACGCCGCCCGGCAGCGCCGATGACTGAGGTTGGACAGGCCCGTCGCGCCAACCGCGCGCTCCGGGGGGCGCAGGTGCTGCTGGTGGTGGCCGCCGGCGGGCTGTGGGGCGCCTCCCGGCTGCCGTGGGTGCTGATCCGCTCTTTCGACGGGCTGGGGCAACCCAAGGAGACCGTGGTCAGCGGTGCGGCGTGGTCGACGGCGCTGGTGCCGCTGGCGCTCTTGTGCCTGGCCGCCGCTGTCGCCGCGGTGGCCGTGCGGGGCTGGAAGCTGCGGGTGCTGGCCGTCGCGATGGCGGCGGTGAGCCTGGCCGGCGGTTATCTGGCGATCAGCATGTGGGCCGCCCCCGACATCGCGGTCCGGGCGCTCGACATCGCCGAGGTCCCGGTGACCGCGTTGGTCGGGACCGAGCGCCGCCTCGCCGGTGCGGTCATCAGCCTGGTCGCCGCGCTGAGCGTGCTGGCCGCGGCCGCACTGCTGATGCGCGCGGCCGCACGTGACACCAGCAGCGACACGAAGTATGCGGCGCCGGCGGTGCGTCGGGAGACCGCCCGCGGCATCGACGCCGACCGGCAAACCGGTCCGGGCTCCCCGGAGATGTCGGAACGGATGATGTGGGACGCGTTGGATGAGGGGTGCGACCCGACCGACCCGCCGCCCGGCCCGGCCGCCGAGGGCCGGTGACATCCGGGGCGGTGACGGTGGTTACCCTTCGATGAAGGTCTTCGACGAACGTCGACAGAAGCGGGAGAGGAGCCGGCAGAGATGAGTTCGGCAACCGTGCTCGACTCCATCCTCGAGGGAGTCTGCGCCGACGTTGCCGCCCGGGAGTCCGTCGTCAGCCTGGCGCAAGTCAAAGCGGCGGCCAAGGCCATGCCCGCGCCACTGGACGTGATGGCAGCGCTGCGCGAGCCCGGCATCGCGGTCATCGCCGAGGTTAAGCGCGCCAGCCCGTCCAAAGGCCAGCTAGCCCCCATCGCCGACCCCGCGGAGCTGGCGTGCTCCTACGCGGACGGCGGCGCCCGGGCGATCAGTGTGCTGACCGAGCAGCGCCGGTTCAACGGCTCGCTGGCCGACCTGGACGCGGTCCGGGCCGCGGTGTCGGTTCCGGTCCTGCGCAAGGACTTCATCGTTCGGCCCTACCAGATCCACGAGGCGCGCGCTCACGGCGCGGACATGCTGCTGCTGATCGTCGCGGCGCTGGAACAGCAGGCCCTGGTGTCGATGCTGGACCGCACCGAGTCGCTCGGGATGACCGCCCTGGTCGAGGTGCACACCGAGGAGGAGGCCGACCGGGCTCTGACCGCCGGCGCGAAGGTCATCGGGGTGAACGCCCGTGATCTGACCACGCTGGAGGTCGACCGGGATTGCTTCGCGCGGATCGCGCCGGGCTTGCCCACCGAAGTGGTCAAAATCGCCGAGTCCGGGGTGCGGGGCACCGCGGACCTGCTCGCCTACGCCGGAGCCGGTGCGGACGCCGTTCTGGTCGGTGAGGGACTGGTCACCAGTGGCGACCCGCGAGCGGCCGTTGCCGATTTGGTCAGTGCGGGTAAGCATCCGTCCTGCCCGAAGTCGGCTCGCTAGATGTCGGACACCGCACAGCCGAACCTTCCGCGCGCCAGCGCCGGAGTGGCTGAACCGAGCCGGCACGACCCCGATGCGCGTGGCCATTTCGGCGTCTACGGCGGTCGGTACGTCGCCGAAGCGTTGATGGCGGTCATCGAGGAGGTCACCGCCGCATACGACAAGGTCCGCAGCGACCGGGAGTTCCTGGACACCCTCGACACCCTGCAGACGCACTACACCGGCCGCCCGTCACCGCTGTATGAGGCCGAGCGGCTGTCCGCTCACGCCGGCGGAGCACGCATCTTCCTCAAGCGCGAGGATCTCAACCACACCGGCTCGCACAAGATCAACAACGTGCTGGGCCAGGCGCTGCTGGCCCGCCGCATGGGCAAGACCCGGGTGATCGCCGAGACCGGCGCCGGCCAGCACGGGGTGGCCACCGCCACCGCCTGCGCCCTGCTGGGCTTGGAGTGCGTGATCTACATGGGTGCCGTCGACACCCGCCGCCAGGCGCTCAATGTGGCCCGGATGCGGTTGCTGGGCGCCGAGGTGGTCTCGGTGGAGTCGGGTTCGCAGACCCTCAAGGACGCCATCAACGAGGCGTTCCGGGACTGGGTCACCAATGCCGATCGCACCTACTACTGCTTCGGCACCGCCGCCGGGCCGCACCCGTTCCCGACGATGGTGCGCGACTTCCAGCGGGTGGTCGGCCTGGAGGCGCGCGCGCAGATCCAGCAGATGGCGGGCCGGCTGCCCGACGCCGTGGTGGCCTGCGTGGGCGGCGGTTCCAACGCCATCGGCATCTTCCACGCGTTTCTCGACGACCCGGCGGTGCGGCTGATCGGCTACGAGGCCGGCGGCGACGGTGTGGACACCGGCCGGCACGCCGCGACGTTCGCCGGTGGGTCCCCGGGGGCGTTTCAAGGCTCGTTCTCCTACCTGCTGCAGGACGACGATGGCCAGACCATCGAATCCCACTCGATCTCGGCGGGCCTGGACTACCCGGGCGTCGGCCCGGAGCATGCCCGGCTGCGCGAGACCGGACGGGCCGAATACCAGCCGATCACCGACGCCGAGGCGATGGATGCATTCGGAATCCTTTGCCGCACTGAGGGAATCATTCCGGCGATCGAATCCGCGCACGCGGTGGCCGGCGCGCTCAAGCTGGCCGCCGAACTGGGGCCCGGCAAGATCATCGTGGTGAACTTGTCGGGTCGCGGCGACAAGGACGTCGAGACCGCCGCCAAGTGGTTCGGCCTGCTCCGCGACGACGACGATGCAGAGCGCAGCGATGCTGAGGAGCGGCGCTTGAACCGCGACGAGGGCGGTCAGGTATGAGCGGTCACGCCGGCGACCGGCTGGCTCCGATGTTTGCGGCGTGCCGGGACGAGGGCCGCGCCGCCCTGATCGGCTATCTGCCGACCGGCTACCCGGATGTGCCGGGCTCCATCGCCGCGATGACCACGCTGGTCGAGGCCGGTTGCGACCTCGTGGAAGTGGGTGTGCCGTACTCCGATCCGGGCATGGACGGCCCGACCATCGCACGCGCCACCGAGACCGCGTTGCAGGCTGGTGTCCGGGTACGTGACACCCTGACCGCGGTCGAGGAGATCACCAAGACCGGCGGCCGCGCGGTGGTGATGACCTACTGGAATCCGGTGCTGCGCTACGGCGTCGACGCATTCGCACGTGACCTGGCCTCGGCGGGTGGGCTGGGGCTGATCACCCCCGACCTGATCGTCGACGAGGCCGACGAATGGCTGTCGGCCTCTGAGGAGCACAACCTGGACCGGATCTTTCTGGTCGCCCCGTCGTCGACCCCGCAGCGGCTCGCCGAGACCGCACAGGCCTCCCGCGGATTCGTCTACGCTGCTTCGACGATGGGCGTCACCGGTGCCCGCAACACGGTGTCGAATGCAGCCCCTGAGCTGGTGCGCCGGGTCCGGGAAGTCTCCGACATTCCCGTCGGGGTGGGTCTGGGGGTGCGGTCCGGCCAACAGGCCGCCGAGATCGGTGCCTACACCGACGGTGTCATCGTCGGGTCGGCACTGGTCACCGCCCTCGATGACGGCGTCGCTGGGCTGCGAGCCCTCGCCGCAGAGCTTGCATCCGGTGTGCGTCAAAAGGATTCACACAGATGACACTGAACTGGCTCACGTACTTTCCCAGCCCTGCGCGTGGCGTCTGGCATCTGGGCCCGGTCCCCATCCGCGCGTACGCGCTGTGCATCATCTTCGGCATCGTCATCGCCCTGCTGATCGGCGACCGTCGGTGGCGCGCCCGCGGTGGTGAGCCGGGGGTCATCTACGACATCGCGCTGTGGGCTGTGCCATTCGGGTTGATCGGGGGACGGCTCTACCACTTGATGACCGACTGGCGGACCTACTTCGGTGAGGGCGGTGCCGGCTGGGAGGCGACACCGCGAATCTGGGACGGCGGTCTGGGAATCTGGGGCGCGGTGGCGCTCGGCGGGATCGGCGCGTGGATCGGCTGCCGCCGCCGCAAGATCCCGTTGCCCGCCTTCGGTGACGCCGTCGCGCCCGGCATCGTGTTGGCGCAGGCGATCGGGCGTATCGGCAACTACTTCAACCAGGAACTCTACGGCCGGGAGACGACGCTGCCGTGGGGGCTGGAGATCTTCTGGCGGGAGGACGCCGCCGGGGTACGCGATCCGCACCTGCTCGACGGTGTCTCGACCGGCGAGCTGTACAAGATCGTCCAACCGACGTTCCTCTACGAATTGCTGTGGAACCTGCTGGTGTTCGTCGTGTTGATCTACGCCGACCGGCGGTTCCGCATGGGGCACGGGCGGCTGTTCGCGCTTTACGTCGCCGGCTACTGCATCGGGCGCTTCGGCATCGAATTGCTGCGGGATGACGCGGCCACCCACATCGCCGGGATCCGGGTCAACTCCTTCACCTCGACGTTCGTGTTCATCGGTGCGGTGGTCTACATCCTGCTCGCAACCAAAGGACGCGAGGATCCGGAAGCCATCCGTCGTGCCTGGCAGCCGGGCGAATCCGGCGAGCAGCCCGCTGTGGCCGAGCCCGAACCGGAGCTCGAACAGGAGCCGGAGTTGCTGGGGGTCGGCGCCGCAAACGGTGTCGGGTCGGTGGTCAGGGTGCCGAAACGGCTTACGGGCGAAACCGATTCCGAGGACTTCGAGGCCGATGTTGCCGAGGACTTCGAAGCCGACGTTGCCGAAGACTCCGGCGCCGAGGCCGTAGCCGACGTGACCACCGACGTCGACGAAGGTACCGACGTCGACGA
>CAYNJD010000253.1:0-5157 GCA_964397355.1 uncultured Mycobacterium sp.
GAGACCACCGTCGGCGAACCGCCCAAGCGGGTGGTCTGCGCCGGCTACACCGGCCAGGATGACCTGCTCGCGCTCGGCGTCGTACCGGTCGCCGTCACCGCCTGGTTCGGCGACCAGCCGTTCGCGGTGTGGCCCTGGGCGCAGCAGCGCCTGGGCGACGCCGAGCCCGCCGTACTGGACCTGGACAACGGCATCGCGGTCGAGCGGATCGCGGAACTCAACCCGGATCTGATCATCGCCACCAACGCCGGGGTGGACGCCGACACCTATCAGAAGCTGTCGGCGATCGCGCCGACCGTGCCGCAGTCGAACGGCGACGCGTTCTTCGAACCGTGGAAGGTTCAGGCCGCCGCCATCGGCAAGGCCGTACATCAGGCCCAGCAGATGCAGTCGCTGATCGACGGCGTCGACGCCAGGTTCGTCGATGTCGCCACCGCCCATCCCGGATTCAAGGGCAAGTCGATCCTGCTGCTGGCGGGCCGCCTCGAGAACGGCCACGTCACCGCCGACACCGGGTGGCGCACCGAGTTCCTTTCCCAGATGGGGTTCACCGTCGCCGACGCACCCGCCGTCATCGAACGCGACCGGATCGGCGCCACGCTCGGCGGCACCGACGTGCTGGTGTGGACCACCGAGAGCGACGACGAACGGCGGGCGCTGCTGGACGATCCCGACCTCGCCGCGTACGAGTCACGCAGCGTCTTCACCACCAAGGATCAGGCCGGGGCGATCGCCTTCGCCTCCCCGCTGAGCTACCCGCTGGTGGCCGAGCAATTGCCGGGCCCGATCGCCAAGGTCGTCGGGTAGGCGGCCAAGTCTGCGTGTTTGGTAAGGCCGCTCTGGCATAGCCCGCAGAACTGTGGCCGAGATCACTTTGCCGGGCTACCGTCGGGGGCATGAGCGCGGCACTGGATTTCACTGATCTCCCCAAGACGGACATGGTCCTCGACTACGGCGACTGCGGGCTGCTGTTGCAGTTCGACCGCACCGCCGAGGTACTGGCCTGGACCACGGCCCTGCGCGCCGCAGGGCTACCCGGGGTGATCGATATCGTCCCGGCATCGCACACCATACTGCTGAAACTCGCCGAGCCCGGATACCAGAACGGCGTCCGGCGCCGGCTGGCCACCCTGACCGTCGAACCGCGCGAGATCGAGACCGTCGCGCCCGGCGACCCGGTCGACGTGGTGATCGACGTGGTCTACGACGGCCCCGACCTCGCCGAGGTGGCCGAGCGCACCGGGCTGACGGTCGCCCAGGTGATCAACGCGCACACCGCGACGCCCTGGCGGGTCGGATTCGGCGGCTCCACACCGGGTTTCGCCTACCTGCTCGGAGGCGATCCCAGGCTGCAGGTGCCGCGCCGAGCTGACCTGCGCGCCGCCGTTCCGGCGGGTTCGGTGGCGCTGGCCGGCCAGTTCAGCGGCATCTACCCGCGGCAGTGGCCGGGCGGCTGGCAGCTGATCGGCCGCACCGACGCGGTGCTGTGGGATCTGGAACGGCCCAACCCGGCGCTGCTGACGCCGGGCATGTCGGTGCAGTTCCGGGCCGCGTGACGGCGCGGGATCAACAGAGAGGTAGGGCCCACCCCATGTCTGCGATGACCACGTTGGAGGTACTGCGCACCGGTCCGCTGGCCTTGGTCGAGGATCTGGGCCGGGCCGGGCTGGGCCACCTCGGCGTCACCCAGTCCGGGGCCGCCGACCGTCGGTCGCACCGGCTGGCCAACCGGTTGCTGGCCAACCCCGATGATCGGGCCACCATCGAGGTGGCGTTCGGCGGATTCTCCGCGCGGGTCCGCGGCGGCGACGTCGACATCGCGGTCACCGGCGCCGATACCGACCCGGCGGTCGACGGCGTTACGTTCGGCACCAACAGCATTCACCGTGTCCACGACGGACAGGTGATCTCGCTGGGCACCCCGCGGTCGGGGCTGCGAACCTATCTGGGGGTCCGCGGGGGCATCGAGGTCACCCCCGTCCTGGGCTCGCGCAGCTACGACGTGATGGCCGCGATCGGCCCGGCGCCGTTGCGCGACGGCGATGTGCTGCAGATCGGCGAACGCACCGGTGACTATCCCGAGCTCGACCAGGCGCCGGTGGCGACGATCCCCGACGACGTAGTGGAACTGCGGGTGACCCCCGGGCCCCGTGACGATTGGTTCGTCGACCCCGACATCATGGTGCGCACCAACTGGCTGGTGAACAACCGCAGCGATCGGGTCGGGATGCGGCTCGTCGGGATGCCGCTGGAGTACCGCTGGCCGGACCGGCAACTGCCCGCCGAGGGCGCCGATCGCGGCGCCATCCAGGTCCCGCCGAACGGGTTCCCGATCATCCTGGGGCCGGACCATCCGGTGACCGGCGCCTACCCGGTGGTCGGCGTGGTCGTGGAGGAGGACATCGACATGCTGGCCCAGGTGCGGCCCGGGCAGACCGTGCGGATGCACTGGTCGCGGCCGCGCCGGCATCCATCCGACCACTCGATCTGGTAGGCGGGTGGGGTGACCAAGCAGGTCCACACCGCCCGGCTGATCCACACCTCCGATCTGGACGAGGAGACCCTCCGCGGAGCACATCGACTGGTGGCCGAAGCCTTCGGGGACGCGTTCACCGACGCCCACTGGCAACATGCGCTCGGTGGTATGCACGCACTGATCTGGCGGCGCGGTGCCCTGATCGCGCACGGCGCGGTGGTCCGGCGCCACCTGCTCTACCGGGGCAGGTCGCTGCGCTGCGGCTACGTCGAAGCCGTCACGGTCCGCGAGGAACACCGCGGCCGCGGCCTGGGCACCGCGGTACTGGATGCCTGCGAACAGGTGGTCCGGGGCGCGTTCGAACTCGGTGCGCTGCGTTCGGGCAATATCAGCCGCCGGCTCTACACCGCGCGCGGCTGGCTGCCGTGGCGCGGGCCGACCTCGGTGCTGGCCCCGACCGGGCCGGTCCGCACCCCGGACGCCGACGGCACCGTGTTCGTCATGCCGGTCGGTATCGAGCTGGATACCACCGCCGAGCTGGCCTGCGACTGGCGCGACGGCGACGTCTGGTAGGCCGGGTGTTTCTACCGGTCGCAACCCTCACAGCAAATGCGTACCCTCCACAGGAGCCGTCAGGCAGCCCCGCGAAGTAGCCTGACCGGCTGCTGACACCGACACTGGAGACTTCATGCTGCTTGAGTTCTGGCATAACTTCACCC
This sequence comes from uncultured Mycobacterium sp., assembly GCA_964397355.1. GTDB lineage: Bacteria > Actinomycetota > Actinomycetes > Mycobacteriales > Mycobacteriaceae > Mycobacterium. Next base: position 3,196 of record CAYNJD010000253.1, read on the forward strand.
ACAACCTGTTCAAGCCGCTGTTGCTCTTCTTCTATATGGGCTTTCTGATCCCCCTGCTGAAGGTCCAGTTCGAGTTCCCCTACGTGCTCTACCAGGGCCTGACGCTGTACCTGCTGCTGGCCATTGGCTGGCACGGTGGCGAACAGCTCGCCACCATCGACGCGTCGAGCATCGGCGGCGTGCTGGGCTTCATCGTGCTGGGCTTCTTCACCAACCTGATCATCGGCTTCATCGCCTACGGCCTACTGACCCGGATGACCAGACTGCGACGCATCGACCGGGCGACGGTCGCCGGCTACTACGGGTCGGACTCGGCCGGAACGTTCGCGACCTGCCTGGGCGTGCTGGCCACACTGGACATCGCATTCGACGCCTACATGCCGGTGATGCTGGCCATCATGGAGATCCCCGGCTGCATCGTGGCGCTGCTGCTGGTGGGGCGGTTGCGCGAGCGCGGCATGGACCCGCTGGGCAACATGGCCGACGAGCCCGGTTACAACCCGAAGGCCCGCCTCGAGCTGGTCACCGCCGCCCAATTGAGCGGGCAGCATCCCGAGACCCGGCGTGAGCGGGAGATCGAAGAGGAACTGGAACTGTCGCTGGAGAAGCGCGAACATTTCGATCCGGCCGGCGCGGAGCCGGCACTGCGGCCGGCCGCACCGATCAGCGGAGCGCTGCTGCGGGAGGTGCTGCTCAACCCGGGGCTGTACCTGCTGTTCGGTGGGATCGTCATCGGTTTCGTCGGCCGGCTGCAGGGCGCCGCGGTCATCGAGGACGGCGACTATGTCTTCGTGACCGCGTTTCAGGGGATGCTGTGCCTGTTCCTGCTCGAGATGGGGATGACGGCGTCGCGCAAGCTCAAGGACCTGCGGTCGGCGGGCCGCGGATTGATTGCGTTCGGATTGTTGGCACCGAACCTGTTTGCGATAGCCGGCATTTTCATCATTCACAGCTATGCACAACTCACCGGCACCCATTTCGAGATCGGTAGCTACGTGCTGTTCGCGGTGCTGTGCGGCGCGGCGTCGTACATCGCCGTACCCGCGGTGCAGCGAATCGCGATCCCCGAGGCCAGCCCGACGGTGCCGCTCGCGGCGTCATTGGGCCTGACGTTCTCTTACAACGTGACCATCGGCATTCCGCTGTACCTGCAGATCGCCCAGGCGGTCAACGGCTGGCTGCCGGTCGCCTGACAGCGCTTCGGCACCGCGATCCGTCGGTCGACGCCGGCGAGCTCGCGGTGTACCAGCAGCCCTGTGTTCCAACGCATTTACAGGTTCCACACCGCAACTTGCCAGTCCGGATCGGTATGTTCGCACCTCGACCCACCCTGGCGCTTTGCCGCGTGACGGTGACGGGAGAGCACGAGGAGATCCGCATGACCAACGGCCACATCAGCGGCTTCGACCCCGAGGACTGCGCGGCCTGGGAGGCCGGCGACAAGGCGGTTGCGCGGCGCAACCTGGTCTGGTCCACCGCGACCATGCACGTCGCCTTCTCCATCTGGTCACTGTGGTCGGTGGTGGTGCTGTTCATGCCCGAATCGGTGTACGGCATCACACCGGGCGACAAACTGCTGCTGGCGGCGGTCGCCACCCTGGTCGGGGCGGCTGCGCGAATCCCGTATGTCGCCGCCACCGCGAAATTCGGCGGGCGCGACTGGGCGGTTTCCTCATCGCTGATCCTGCTGATCCCGACCGTCGGCACGCTGATGCTGCTGGTCAACCCGGGCCAGCCGCTGTGGATGTACCTGGTGTGCGCAGCGCTGACCGGCCTGGGTGGCGGCAACTACGCGGCATCGCTGGCCAACGTCGACGCCTTCTATCCGCAACGCCTCAAAGGCGTCGCGCTGGGGCTGTGCGGCGGTATCGGCAACCTCGGGGTGGCCGCCGTCCAACTGGTCGGCCTGCTGGTGCTCGCCACCGTCGGCAACACCAAGCCGGAGCTGGTGTGCGCCGTCTA
>CAYNJD010000254.1:0-5153 GCA_964397355.1 uncultured Mycobacterium sp.
GGTGTAGTTGATCTCGCCGGACGCCGCGTAACGCTGGTAGTCGGCGGTCAGCTCGGACAGCGGCCGCTGCTGCTCGCCGAGGGCGGCCAGCACGTGCAGGGCGGCCAGCATGCCGGAGTCGGCGCCCCAGAAGTCCCGGAAGTAATAGTGCGCCGAGTGCTCCCCGCCGAAGATGGCGCCGGTCTCGGCCATCAGCCCCTTGATGTAGGAGTGCCCGACCCGCGACCGCAGCGGGGTGCCGCCGTGCTCGGCGACCAGTTCGGCCACCGCCCGCGACGTGATCAGGTTGTGGATCACCGAGGCGCCGGGCTCGCGGGCCAGTTCTCTGGTGGCGACCAGGCCGGTCACCGCCGACGGGGACACCGGGTCGCCGCGCTCGTCGATGACGAAGCAACGGTCGGCGTCGCCGTCGAAGGCCAGCCCGATGTCGGCGCCGTTGTCGCGCACGAACGCCTGTAGGTCGGTGAGGTTGGCCGGGTCCAGCGGGTTGGCCTCGTGGTTGGGAAAGTTGCCGTCGAGCTCGAAATACAGCGGCAGCAAGGTGATCGCCTCGACCGAGCCGAACACCGCCGGCGCGGTGTGCCCGGCCATCCCGTTGCCGGCGTCGACGGCCACTCGCAGCGGGCGCGAGCCGCTGATGTCGACCAGGGAGTGCAAAAACGCCGCGTAGTCGGCCAGTACGTCGCGGTCGGTGATGCCGCCACGCGACCCGCTCCGGCCGGCACCCGGGTCGACGCCGGCGATCAGCTCATCGCGGATCCGGCCCAATCCGGTGTCGGCGCCGACGGGCTTGGCGCCGGCCCGGCACAGCTTGATGCCGTTGTAGGCGGCCGGATTGTGACTGGCGGTGAACATCGCGCCCGGGCAGTCCAGCGAACCGGAGGCGAAGTAGAGCTGATCGGTGGAGGCCAGCCCGATCCGGATCACGTCAAGCCCCTGGTCGACCACCCCTTCGGCGAACGCCGCCGACAGCGGTGGCGAACTGTCGCGCATGTCGTGGCCGATCACCACCTGCCGGGCCCCCTCGTCGGCCATCAGCCGGGCGAAGGCGGCGCCGACCTCGGCAACCAGGGACTCATCGATTTCCGAACCGACCAGGCCACGTACGTCGTACGCCTTGATCACACGGTGGACAGCCGCAGCGGGCCGAGACATGGACAGGGCTCCTGACGAAGTGGACTCTTGCCGCTCAAGCCTAGCCCGCAACTCGCGATCAGTCCGACGGGTCGGGCAACACGCGCAGGTGACCGCGGCGCCGGCCGTTGCTCTTGCCCGGCGGAACCGGTGGCGCCAGCACGCCGCCGCCCGAGGTGGTCGCCGGTGCGGCCCCGGTACCGGAATCGGCCGGCCCGGCCTGCGGGTACCAGCCCTTGGCCGGCCCCGAAGTCCCCGCCTGCCCGGACTGTCCCTCGCGAACCGCTTCGGCGAGCGCGATCAGGTCGTCCTCCTCGGGGGACACCCAGGGTCCGGGGTGACGGACCAGTTCCCAGCCGCGCGGGGCGGTAATCCGGCCGGCGTGGCTGAAGCACAGGTCCCACGAATGCGGTTCGGCGGCGGTGGCCAGCGGGCCGACCACAGCGGTGGAGTCCGAGTAGACGAACGTCAGCGTCGCCACCGCATAGTGCGGACACCCTGGCCGACAACAGCGGCGGGGAACGTTCACGCTCGTGAGGCTATCGTGGCGGCGCGCCGCGGCGACACCGGACACGCGCAACCGATGGGCACGCTATGCACAACCGTTACCATCTTCTTCCGTGATCGTCGCGCGTCGCCACTGGCGCGGCCGTGAACCTCGCGGGCCGCTGCTGCCGCCGACCGTTCCCGGGTGGCGCACCCGCGCGGAACGGTTCGACATGGCGGTGCTGGAGGCTTACGAGCCCATCGAACAACGCTGGAAGCAACGACTGGCGGCGCTCGATGTCGCCGTCGACGAGATTCCGCGGATCACCGCCAAGGATCCCGACAGTGTGCAATGGCCGCCGGAAGTGGTCGCTGACGGGCCGATTCCGCTGGCACGCTTGATTCCCGCCGGCGTGGACGTCAGGGGCAATCCGACGCGCGCACGAATCCTGCTGTTCCGCAAGCCGATCGAGCAACGCGCGAATGACAGCGTCGAACTCGGGGATTTATTGCACGAAATCCTGGTGGCGCAAGTCGCCACCTATTTGGACGTCGACCCCACCGTCATCGACCCGACGATCGACGATTGAGGAACCGGCTCAGATGATGCCGCGCTTGAGGCGACGGCGCTCACGCTCGGAAAGACCGCCCCAGATACCGAAGCGCTCGTCGTGCGCCAGTGCGTACTCCAGGCACTCGGTGCGCACCGAGCACCGCTGGCAGATCTTCTTGGCCTCGCGGGTGGAGCCACCCTTCTCCGGAAAGAAGGCCTCTGGGTCGGTCTGCGCGCACAGCGCGCGGTCCTGCCACTGCTCGTTGGTCGCCGTCGCGGCGTCGAACGGGTCGAATTCGTCGTAGTCCTCGGGTTCGGGAACCAGACTCAGGTGCGGCCGGCTCGGCGCCGGCTCGGCCCCGGTAGATGTCGTCACTTCGGTGTTGGCATGCGGTGTCCCCCCAATTACGCCCCAGAGGTGCTCATAGGACATGCTCCGCCTCCTTAACCTGGTTGCGCGATCCTGATATGTCGCCCGCTATTGTGATGTTGTCCATCTCAATTCGAACATGTGATCGAATCTCGGTCTGCGACACCGGAATCGGCAGGCCAACCGGGAAATGACACTGATGTGATTAGACACGGGTTAGCTGGTCCGGTCAAGCCGAATGGCCAAATTCCTTACCATCTCGTGACCGATTTCCGACGTGTCCGAGACCGGCGAGTCCGTGTCATCTACCCCACACCGGCTTATCGGCGTGTCTTACCGGGGCCCTGGCGAACCCTTTGGGACCGTCCACCGCGCCGACCGCGCCGTCACCAACGGTACTGTCGTGCGCTGTGAAGGTCACGGTTCTCGTCGGGGGGGTCGGCGGTGCCCGGTTCCTGCTCGGCGTCCAGAAACTGCTGGGTCTGGGCCAGTTCGCCGGCGATACCGATGACGGCGCGCACGAACTGACCGCGGTGGTCAACGTCGGTGACGACGCCTGGATGCACGGGGTGCGCATCTGCCCGGACCTCGACACCTGCATGTACACCCTGGGTGGCGGCGTGGACCCGGAACGCGGCTGGGGCCACCGCGACGAAACCTGGCACGCCATGGAGGAGTTGGCCCGCTACGGCATGCAGCCGGACTGGTTCGGCCTCGGTGATCGCGACCTGGCGACCCACCTGGTCCGCACCCAGGCGCTGCGCGCCGGCTATCCGCTGTCGGAAGTGACTGCGGCACTGTGTGACCGCTGGCAGCCGGGAGCGAGGTTGCTGCCGGTCACCAACGACAGCTGCGAAACCCACGTCGTCATCACCGATCCGGCCGACGGCAGCCAACGCGCTATCCACTTCCAGGAATGGTGGGTGCGCTACCGCGCCGAGGTGCCCACCCATGGATTCGGTTTCGTGGGCTCCGAGAAGGCCACCGCGGCACCGGAAGTCATCGCCGCCATCGACAGTGCCGACGTGGTGTTGCTGGCCCCGTCCAATCCGGTGGTCAGCATCGGCGCCATCCTGGCCATTCCCGGTATCCGGGCCGCGCTGCGCTCCACGTCGGCACCGATCGTCGGCTACTCGCCGATCATCGCCGGAAAGCCGTTGCGCGGTATGGCCGACACCTGCCTGAGCGTGATCGGCCTGGAATCCACCTCGCAGGCCGTGGGACAGCACTACGGCGCCCGCGGCGGAACCGGCATCCTCGACTATTGGCTGGTGCACGAGGGTGACGAGACGGACATAGACGGCGTGACGGTACGCAGCGCCCCGCTGCTGATGACCGATCCGGCGGCGACGGCCGAGATGGTGCGCACCGGGCTGGATCTCGCGGGCGTGCGATGACCGAGCACGGCAGCGCCGCCAAGGTCGAGATCCTGCCGATCACCGGCCTGGCCGAATTCCGGCCGGGTGATGACCTGGCAGCAGCGCTGGCGCAGGCCGCGCCGTGGCTGGCCGACGGCGACATCCTGGTCGTCACCAGCAAGGTGGTGTCCAAGTGCGAGGGCCGAATCGTGCCGGCACCGCACGATGCCGAGGCGCGTGATGCGCTGCGCCGCCAGTTGGTCGAGGCCGAGGCGGTGCGCATACTGGCCCGCAAGGGACGCACCTGGATCACCGAGAACCGGCTCGGGCTGGTGCAGGCCGCCGCCGGTGTGGACGGCTCCAACGTGGGCTCCGACGAGCTCGCGCTGCTGCCGGTCGACCCCGACGGCAGCGCAGCGAAATTGCGCGCCGGGCTGGCCGCGCGGCTCGGTGTGCGCGTGGCAGTGCTGATCACCGACACGATGGGCCGCGCCTGGCGCAACGGGCAGATCGACGTGGCGATCGGGGCGTCCGGCATGACCGTGCTCAACGGCTACGCCGGTGCCGTCGACCGGCACGGCAACGAGTTGGTCGTCACCGAGGTGGCCGTCGCCGACGAACTCGCCGCGGCCGCAGACCTTGTCAAAGGAAAGCTCACCGATGTTCCGGTGGCGGTGGTGCGCGGATTTTCCAGCCCCGACGACGGGTCGACCGCGGCGGCACTGGTGCGCTCCGGTTCCGACGACCTGTTCTGGCTGGGCACCGCCGAGGCGATCGAAACCGGGCGCCGCCAAGCCCAACTGCTGCGCCGCTCGGTGCGCACGTTCGCCGGCGAGCCCGTGGCAGCGGATCTGATCACCGACGCCATAGCCGAAGCACTGACCGCCCCGGCGCCGCACCACACCCGGCCGGTACGGTTCGTGTGGCTGCAGGACAGCGGCGTCCGCACCAGGCTGCTCGACGCGATGGCCGAGCGGTGGCGCGCCGACCTGGCCGGCGACGGCAAGTCCGCCGAGGCCGTCGAGGCACGGGTGTCACGGGGCCGGATCCTCTACGACGCACCCGAAGTCGTCATCCCGTTCATGGTGCCCGACGGCGCCCACCACTACCCCGACGCCGCCCGCACCGCCGCCGAGCACACCATGTTCACCGTGGCGGTCGGCGCCGCCGTCCAGGCCCTGCTGGTGGCGCTGGCGGTACGCGGCGTGGGCAGCTGCTGGATCGGGTCCACCATCTTCACCGCCGAGCTGGT
>CAYNJD010000255.1:0-5128 GCA_964397355.1 uncultured Mycobacterium sp.
CGCGCCCGGCCGGATCGAGTCAGCAGGGAGGGCGGGCCGCGATGGTGAACCGGCTGTCGGCGTCGGATGCGTCCTTCTACCGGCTGGACAACACCACCACGCCGATGTACGTGCAGTCGCTGTATGTGCTGCGCAACCCGCGCGGCGGTCTACGCTACGAGGAGCTGCTGGACACCGTCGAGCAGCGGCTGCCGCAGACCCCGCGCTACCGGCAGAAGATCCGGGAAGTCACGATGAGCCTGGCCCGCCCGGTGTGGGTGGACGACCGCGACTTCGACATCACCTACCACGTGCGCCATCTGGCGGTGCCGTCGCCCGGCAGCGACCGGCAACTGCATGAGCTGATCGCCCAACTCGGCCAGCAGCCGCTGGACCGGCAGCGGCCGCTGTGGGAGATGTACCTGATCGAGGGGCTGGCCGACAACCGGGTCGCGCTCTACATCAAGTCGCACCAGGCGCTGGTCAACGGCATGGCCGCGCCGGCCATCGGACACGTGCTGGTCGACCGGACCAGACGCCCGCCGCCGTTCGACGAGGACATCTGGGTGCCGCGGCGCGAGCCCGGTGCCGTCGAACTGGTCGCCGGCGCGGTCGGCGACTGGCTGGCGGCGCCACGGACCCAGCTGCAGGCGGTGGGGTCGACGGTCGGCAGTCCGCTGGCCTGGGTGGGCCGCAAGGCATTCGACACCGCGCGGGCCATCGCGCGCGGCACGGCGCCGCACAGCCCGCTCAACACCGCGGTGTCGCAGAACCGCATCTTCACGGTGGCCCGGGGTTCGCTGGCGGACTACCGCACGGTGCGGGCCCGCTACGGCTGTGCCATCAACGACGTGGTGCTCGCCGTGGTCACCGGGGCGCTGCGGAACTGGCTGCTGTCGCGCGGCGAGCCGGTCTCCTCGACGCGGACGGTGCGGGCCATGGCGCCGCTGTCGGTGTACCCGGACCACGAATACGACACCGCCGGCCAGCCCATCGGAGCCGTCACACCGTTCCTGGTGGATCTGCCGGTGGGAGAACCGAATCCGGTGGTCCGGCTCTCCCAGATCGCCTATGCCACCGAATCGCATCCCACGTCGACCGGCTTGGTGGACGCCCGCACCATCTTGACCGTCTCCGGGTTCGCCCCGCCGACCCTGCACGCGATGGGCTTTCGGGTCGCGACCGACTTCGCCGGGTTCTCCGGGCGGGTGTTCAACCTGCTGATCACCAATGCACCCGGCGCCCAGCGGCAGCTGTACGTCTGTGGCGCCAAACTGCTCGAGACCTACAGCGTGCCCCCGCTGCTGCCCAACAAGGCGTTTGCGCTCGGGGTCACCTCCTACAACGGGACCATGTACTACGGGGTCAACGCCGACCGCAAGACGATGAGCGATGTCGGGCTGGTCTCGGCGTTGCTGGACGAGGCGCTGGCGGAGTTGCTGGAGGCGGCCACATGAGCGGTGCGCCCGCCGTGCGCCGGATCGCCGACGACGTGTATGAGACGGAATTGCTGCGCCTGCAAACGGAATTCGTCAAACTTCAGGAATGGGTGCGCGACACCGGAGCGCGCGTCGCGGTGATCTTCGAAGGGCGCGATGCCGCCGGCAAGGGCGGCACCATCAAGCGCATCACCGAATGCCTCAACCCCCGCGTGGTCCGGGTCGTTGCCCTGCCGGCGCCCACCGAACGCGAACGCGGGCAGTGGTACTTCCAGCGTTACGTCGCGGCGTTGCCGGCTCGCGGCGAGATCGCGCTGTTCGACCGGTCCTGGTACAACCGCGCCGGTGTGGAGAAGGTGATGGGATTCTGCACGCCGGAGGAGCACGCGCGGTTCCTGGCGCAGGCACCGGTCTTCGAGCGGCTGCTGATCGACGACGGAATCCTGTTGCGCAAGTATTGGTTCTCGGTCTCCCAGGCCGAGCAGCTGCGCCGATTCCGCAAGCGGCGCAATGACCCGCTGCGGCGGTGGAAGCTGTCTCCGATGGACATCGAGGCGGTGAACCGCTGGGACGACTACACGCGGGCCCGCGACGAGATGATGGCGCACACCGACGTCGCGGAGAGCCCCTGGTACGTGGTCGAGTCGGAGATCAAGAAGCACGCGCGACTGAACATGATGGCCCACCTGCTCTCGACGATCCCGTATCGGGAGGTTGCGTGCCGACAGGTGGACCTGCCGGAGCAGCCCGTGGTGACCGGTGACTACCAGCGCCCCGACCGCGAGAACTACCGCTGCGTGCAGGACTACGCCGCCACCCTGGGCGAGGCGTGAAATACCCCGGGCCAGCGAGTTAGGGTCTGGCCCATGCGGGTTTACATCCCGGCGACGTTGGCCATGCTGACCCAACTCGTCGCCGACGGTTCACTGCGGCCGGTCAGCGGGACGGCGTTCGCGGTGACGCCGGCGTTGCGGGAGTCCTACGCGCACGGTGACGACGACGAGCTGGCCGAGGTCGCGCTCGGTGAGGCGGCGCTGGCCTCGCTGCGGCTGCTGGGTGCGGCGAGCACCGCCGATCCGGCCTCCGAGACCCTGCCCACCCGGCGGGCGGTGCTGGTCGCCGAAGTCGAACCGGTCACCGCACGTCCCGACCTGGACGCCGCCGTGGTGCGGCTGGCCGAGCCGGTCGCGATCGGGGACGTGGTCGCCGCCTATGTGGACAACGCCGCGGCCGAACCGGCGGTGCGCGCTGCGGTGGCGGTGATCGACGCCGCGGATCTCGGCGACGAGGACGCCGAGCTGGCCGTCGGCGATGCCCAGGACCACGACCTGGCCTGGTATGCCACCCAGGAGCTGCCGTTCCTGCTTGACCTGCTCTGATGTCGATCGCGGCGAGCTACGCTACCGTAGGTTCGTGAGCAAGAAGCATTCGGCGATCACGGCGAACATCGGCGACACCAAACGGCCGACCGTCGTCGGTGCGGAGCGTCATCGGGGCTGGAATACGTTGCGCCGCATCGCAACACGTATCACGACCCCGCTGCTGCCGGATGACTATCTGCGACTGGCCAACCCGCTGTGGTCGGCGCGTGAGCTGCGCGGACGCGTGGTGGAGGTGCGCCGCGAGACCGCGGACTCGGCGACGCTGGTCATCAAACCCGGCTGGGGCTTTCACTTCGACTACCGGGCCGGCCAGTACATCGGCATCGGCCTACTGGTCGACGGGCGCTGGCGCTGGCGGTCCTACTCGCTGACGTCGGCCCCGGTGAGCGGGGCGCGGACGATCGCCATCACGGTCAAGGCGATGCCCGAGGGCTTCCTGTCCAGCCATCTGGTCGACGGTGTGACGCCGGGCACCGTGGTGCGGCTCGCCGCTCCGCAGGGCGAGTTCGTGCTGCCCGATCCGCCGCCCGCCGCGGTGCTGTTCCTGACCGCCGGGTCCGGCATCACCCCGGTGATGTCGATGCTGCGCACCCTGGCCCGCCGGGGCGGCATCGGCGATGTCGTCCACCTGCACTCGGCGCCCACCGCCGACGACACGCTGTTCGCCGACGAGCTGGCCGCTCTGCAACGCGACCACCCCGGATACCGGCTGCTGTTGCGTGCCACCCGCAGCCAGGGCCGGCTGGACCTGAGCAGCCCCGATGCCCTGGCCGGCGAGGTTCCCGACTGGCGCGAGCGGCAGGCCTGGGCGTGCGGGCCGGCAGCGCTGCTGGGCGATGCCGAGCGGATCTGGACTGCCGCCGGGATCGCCGATCAACTGCACGTCGAGCGATTCACGGTGGCCCGCACCGCGGTGGCCTCCGGCGGCGGGACCGTCACGTTCGCCGCCAGCGGCAAGAGCGTCGTCGCGGACGCGGCCACCACACTGCTCGAAGCCGGCGAGGGCGCCGGGGTGCAGATGCCGTTCGGTTGCCGGATGGGGATCTGCCAGTCCTGCGTGGTGGAGCTGGTCTCCGGGCAGGTCCGTGACCTGCGCACCGGCGCCGACCATGAGCCGGGCACCCGCATCCAGACGTGTGTCTCGACGGCCGCCGGCGACTGCGAGCTGGACGTCTGACAGTTACCCGCTGGTAACCTACGGGAACGTAGGTTACGATAGTGTTCGACCTACAAGCAGGTTTATCTCCCCCGAAAGGCGGTCTGATGGCGGTAACCGACGTCGAGGTGTTCGCGCACCTGAGCGACGCCGATGTGGAGAATCTCGCCGCCGAACTCGACGCCATCCGCCGCGACATCGAGGCCTCGCGCGGCGAGCGGGACGCCCGCTACATCCGTCGCACCATCGCCGCCCAGCGGGTACTGGAGGTGACCGGCCGGGTGCTGCTGGCGGCCGGATCGCGCCGCAAGGCGCGCTGGGTCGGGACGGCGGCCCTGGGGGTGGCCAAGATCATCGAGAACATGGAGATCGGCCACAACGTCATGCACGGCCAGTGGGACTGGATGAACGATCCGGAGATCCACTCCACCGGCTGGGAGTGGGACATGGCCGGCGCCTCCAAGCACTGGCGCTTCACCCACAACTTCGCCCACCACAAGTACACCAACATCCTCGGGATGGACGACGACGTGGGCTACGGCCTGTTGCGCGTCACCCGGGACACCCCCTGGCAGCGTTTCAACCTGTTCAACCTGTTCTACAACGTCATGCTGGCGATCGGGTTCGAGTGGGGAGTCGCGTTGCAGCACCTGGAGATCGGCAAGATCTTCAAGGGCCGCAGTGACCGGCAGGCAACCCTGGTGCGGCTGCGGGAGTTCTCCGGCAAGGCCGGCCGGCAGGTGTTCAAGGACTACGTCGCGTTCCCGGCGCTGACCGCGCTGTCGCCCGGAGCGACGTTCACCACGACGTTGAAGGCCAACGCGATCGCCAACGTGATCCGCAACGTGTGGTCCAACGCGATCATCTTCTGCGGCCACTTCCCGGACGGCGCCGAGAAATTCACCAAAACCGACATGGTCGGCGAGTCGCGGGGCCAGTGGTATCTGCGGCAGTTGCTGGGCAGTGCCAACATCGACGCCGGGCAGCCCATGCGGTTCTTCAGCGGCAGCCTGAGCCATCAGATCGAGCATCACCTGTACCCGGACCTGCCGAGCAATCGCTATCCCGAGATCGCGGTGCGGGTGCGCGACATCTGCGAGCGCTACGACCTGCCCTACACCTCCGGGCCGTTTCTGGTGCAGTACGCCAAGACCTGGCGCACCATCGCCAAA
>CAYNJD010000256.1:0-5059 GCA_964397355.1 uncultured Mycobacterium sp.
GCGGTGCCCATCTCGTTCTCGCCGGGGTTCTGCAACCGCAGCTGGATGCGCACGTCGGAGTTCTGCAGCAGCGTCTGGCGCTGACCGTGGATCCAGCCCGAGGCGCTGGTCATCAGATGCACGCCGTATTCCGGGCCGACGCCACTGAGCGCAATGATCCGGTCACCGAGGACGGTGTCGGCGCTGTAGAGGTCGGAGAAGTCATCGATGACCAGAAACACGTCGCCGTAGGGGTCGCCGGGGTCGGTACCGCCGAGGCCGTTACTGCCGGATCCGAAGCGGCGCTCCCGGAACTCGTTGATGTCGATCTTGTCCCGGCGGAAGGTGTCCTGGCGAGCGCTGACCAACGCGGCCATGGTCGCCACCGTGCGTTCCACGCCCTCGCGGTCGGTCGGGGAGACGATATCGGCCACGTGCGGCAGCGTCTCGGCGTAGGCCAGGGTGGCGCCGCCGACGCAGAAGAACGTCAGCCGGGCCGGGGCGTACATCAAGGCCGCCGAACACATCAGGGTCATCAGCGTCGTCGTCTTTCCGCGGCTCTTGGCTCCGACCACCATGACGTTGCTGCGCAGCACGTCGACGCTGTGCACCAACTGCTGCGCATCCTCCGGGATGTCCTTGATGGCCAGCGGCCACACCAGGCCGGGGTTGCGGCCGTAGTCGACGTCCCACGGTTTACCCCGGTAGAGCTCCACCAAGCTGTCGACCGCCTCGGAGACCTCCAGGGGAGGCAGCCACGGCAGGTGTGGCGCCCTGCGGTCGGCGGCGATCAGCGACTCGCGCAGCACGTCGACGATCTTCTTCTTCTTGAAGCCGTCGGCGTGCAACAGGAATTCGTCGGGTTCGGCATCGGTAGTCGAGATATCTTGCAGTGCTTGGGCGTCCGCCTCGTCCAGCGGCTGGTACTTCCAGGTGTACAGCCGCGGCTTGGTCAGCGTCATGTCGAGTGTCTTGGCGGTGGTCTTGCGCTTGGGCACGACGAACGGCGCCGACAGATAGAAGCACCGGAACGGATCCAGGTCGCGCGGGCCGACTTTGAGCAGTGCGAACCCGTTCTCCTTGGATGGCAGATGGTAGGCGGCGTCCGATCCGATCACCTCGCGGCTGTCGTCGCCGGACTCGGCACGCAGTGCGACACGGAAAGCGATGTTGGACTTCACTTTCTGCAGTGACGACAGGTCGAGGCGCTGGCCGCCGAGCATGAAGAAGACGTTGGCGCCGCGGCCCTCCTGTCCGATGTGGATGATGAGGTCGATCCATTTGCCGTGGTTGGCGAACAGTTCCAGGTATTCGTCGATCACCACCAATAGGATCGGCACCGGTTCCAGATCCCGCCCGGCTAACCGGATTTCTTCATAATCGTTGGCGTCGCGGGCGCCGACGGAGTTGAACAGCCGGTAGCGGCGCGCGATCTCGCCGTCGATCGCACGCCGCATCCGCTCCGCGAGATGGCGTTCATCCTTGCCGAGGTTGGACAGCGCGGCCGACACGTGCGGAATACCGAGGATGTCCTGGGCGGCGGACTCGAATTTCATGTCGACGAAGATCACGTTGAAGGTCTCCGGCGAGTGAGTGAGCGCGATGCCGTACACCAGTGACAGGAAGAACTCCGACTTACCCGAACCGCTGGTGCCGATCACCACCGAGTGGAAGCCGAAGCCGCCGAAGTCTTTGGCGCGCAGCACGACATTCTGCAGCTCACCGTTGGGTTTGGCCCCCACCGGGATCTCGGCCCACCGTTCGTCGCCACGGCTGCGCCGGTCGGCCCACAGCCGGTCCACGTTCAGTTCCCGGGCGTCGTCGATCCCCAGGGCGCGAAGCAGTTCGAGGGCGCCACTGCCGGAGTCGGTGACGTCCACGCTGGCGGTCGGAGACCAGCGCGCCATCGCCCGGGCGTACCGGTAGGCGCGGGGTACCGACAATTGATCGGCGTGGGCGAAGAACTTGCCCCCGGTACGCAGCATCGGCGGCTGCGACACGGCGTCGAAAAGGCCGTTCCTGCGGTGGGCCGCGGCGGGCTCTTCGTTGTGGCGTCGGATCGGATGGTCGACGACCTCGAAGACCTCATCGCGGGCGAACCCGACACCGGTACCGAGCCGGGAGGCCACCCGCAAGACGGTGATGCCCTCCTTTCCGACCCGCCCGACCACGCTCTCCCACGCCTCGGGACTGCCGGTGTTGTCGTCGACGATCACCCAGTGCGGCCCGAGATCGTGCCCGTCGCCGCCGGACTCCAGCGCCGAGCCCATGGTCGTCGGGCTCGGTGCCGACGGGGGCCGCCACGCGCCGCGCTTACCCTTCATGTGCAGGTCGGCGCCGAGGGTCGACTCCAGCTCGGTCGGGGTGGTGAATACCAGCCGGCGCCAGCCGCAGGCGTCGAACAGCTCGTCGTGCTGGTTGTGCGGCAGCCACACCATCCAGGACCAGAGCTCTGGATGCCGGGTCACCACCATCAACTTGACGTCGAGCGGGTTGTGGAACACCGCCAGCGCGCTGAGCACCGATCGCAGCAGGGAGCGGACCTTGTCGAGGTCGTCGCCGACGAAGCTGAACCCCGGACGCGAGCGCAGGTTGACCACCTTGGCGATGTCGCGGATCTTGCGTTGCTCGAGGATGAAGTCCCGCAGCGCCTGGCCGGTGACCGGTTCGAGTTCCTCGTCGACCGGGATCTCCGGCCATTGCACCGACAACACCGAGTCGGGGGCGTGTTGCACACCGACGCCCACCCGGACGTCGAGGAAGTCCGGGTCGGAGCGCCGCCGCTCCCACATCTGGGGTCCGCCGATGACCGCGCCGAGCCCGTGCGGGCTGGCGTGCACCATCTCCTGGGCGCTGCGCTGAGCACAGACCGCCTTCTGGATCTCGTCGCGTTCGGCGTCGAGCGATCGCAGATAGCTTCGCCGGTTCTTCTCCTGCTCGCCCCAGCTGATCTTGCGGGCCCGCCCGAACCGACCGGAGAACATCAGCATGCCCAGACCCGCCATGCCAACCATCGGGAACATGCCCGACCCGAGGCTGCGGACCCCGGAGACGTAGAGCATCACGATCGTGCCGATCAGCGCGACCACCAGCGCGGGAAGCCCGATCATCACCCACAGGTTGCGTGGTTCGCGTTCGGGTAGCGCGTCGGGCGCCCGCGGGGCGACCCGCACCGGCTTGGGTTCGGGGACCTGAAGGCGCACCGGAACGAAAGCTCGTTTCGACATCTGCTCAGTGCCCTCCCGGGATGGCTTGCTGATTATTGGGGGCCACCGGCATCACCTGACCCGTCGACGGCAGGGTGTCGCGGGCCAGCAGAGCAGCATGCCGCGACAGTTCCGGGCCGGCCGCGAAGGTCCGCAGCAGCGGCCACGGAGCCTGCTGCGCCGAGGCCGGATCCAGCCCGAGACCGCGCAGCGTCTCGTCCTCGGCCGCGATCCCGAATCGAACTCCGTTGGGGGACACCCAGAACAGCGTCTCGCGAGAGTCGGACTCCAGCAGCTCGCTGGTCGACGTCACGAAATTGGTGGCACCCGGCAGCACCAGCACCTGGTTGGCCACCACCGACCCGGGCGTGCGGTCATCACGCACCAGTCGGACGATCCGGTTGTCCATCCCCGGCGGAACCGGTAGGCCGCGCCCGTTGAACACGGTGATCCGGGCCTGACGGTCGCCGGAGGCCTTCTCCCAGCCGACGCAGGTGGTCGGATCGGCGGCGGTGTCGACGAACTTGAGCCGGCTGTTCGGGTAGTACTCGACCGGCAGGGTGCCCACTTCGGGGATGTTGACCAGTTTGTCGGGGCTGATCACCAGGGGGGCCACGGACCCGAACGAGTTCGCGCTGCGAATCAGGTCGGCGACGAAGCTGGTGATCTTCTGCACCCCGTCGGGCAGCAGCACGTAGAACTGCGAGCCGCCGCCGGCGGTCCGGGTCTCCAGCACCGTACCGACCTGGGAACCGGGCACCCACTGCGACGGTGTGCCCGCCAGCGGGATCACCGGAACCCGCAGGGGTTCGGTGCTGGGCAGGGCGTCATACAGTGCGCGTGACATCTCTACCGGGACCGTTGTGCCGGGATCGATGCCGAGGCTCAGCGTGATCGCACGATCGGCCGGATCGACTTGGGAGCGCTTGCCGCCCCAGATCACATACGTGGCGCCCTGGAAACGGGTCAGCACCGCAGCGTCCGTGGCCAGCGGTGCCGCGCGACCGGCGGGGCTCAACGATCCCGCGATGGCGGTCACCACGGGCGGTTCGGCACGGCGTGGCGAACTGGCGGTGTCGCAGACCGCCCACGCCGACGGTGCGCCGGTGTGGGCGATCAGCGACGCCGGCGCTCCCGGGATGCCGATCATGGGGCCGGTCGGGTATTTGGCGATCTCCGGTGGCTTGACCCAGGTGGGAAGCTCGGCGTTGCCGACCGCGAGACGCGCCGAGGTCATGTTGAGCGCCGGATACAACCGGCCGTTGATGCGGGCGTAGATCGCGCCGGAGTCGCGGTCACCGACGATCGCCGACGTTCGCACGATTCCGGCGGGACGCAGGACGTTCAGCAGCAGCATCCAGCCCATGCCGATGAAGATCAGCACCACCGACAGCACGATGGCGGCGGTCTGCTTGCGGTCGTCGTGCTTCATCCGCACCGAGAATTTGGTGGTGGCCGCACGCAGCCGGCGGTTGTAGAACAGGTGACCGGAGTTCTGGTCCCGGTTCGACAGACTCAGCGGCATGAGCTGGCCGCTCCTTTGATCGACAACCGCACGCGACGACAATACTGGCGTTGGCCAGCGGGAACCAGTCGCTGTTGCAGACTCGGTGAGGCCGATGGGCGTAGTTTTTGCGCTATGCCGGAAGTGCTGGGGGTGTTCGCCGACGCGGCGCGGGCGCGGGAAGACCAACTGGTGCAGCGGGTGGCGACGTCGGTGGAACTCGACCGGTCTTTCGAGGAGATCCTGCGTGGCGCCCACCAACACAACGCGCAGTCGCGGCAGCGGCTGGATGCGTTTGAAGCCGAGATCCGCCAGGCCGCCGCCGACAGCCAGCAGCGGGCGGCGCAGGTACAGGCACTGACCGGGCGGT
>CAYNJD010000257.1:0-5038 GCA_964397355.1 uncultured Mycobacterium sp.
CGGCGACCAGATCGCCGCCGTCATCACCGAGGCCAGCCCCGGCAACATGGGTGTGGTGCCGCCGGCGGCCGGCTTCAACGCGCAACTGCGGGCGATCACCGCCGAGCACGGCGCGCTGCTGATCATCGACGAGGTGATGACCGGCTTCCGGGTCAGCCGAAGCGGCTGGTACGGCAAGGATCCGGTGGACGCCGACCTGTTCACCTTCGGCAAGGTGATGAGCGGGGGCCTGCCGGCCGCGGCGTTCGGCGGCCGGGCCGAGGTGATGGACCGGCTGGCACCGCTGGGGCCGGTGTATCAGGCCGGCACGCTGTCCGGGAACCCGGTGGCAGTGGCCGCCGGGCTTGCCACGCTGCGCGCCGCCGACGCCGATGTCTACGCCGCACTCGACAAGAACGCCGATCGGCTGACCGCCCTGCTGTCCGAGGCGTTGACCGACGCCGGTGTGCCACACCAGATCCCGCGGGCCGGAAACATGTTCAGCGTGTTCTTCGCCGAGGAGCCGGTCACCGACTTCGCCGCCGCCCGGGCGAGCGAGACCTGGCGCTTCCCGGCGTTCTTCCACGCGCTGCTCGACGCCGGCGTCTACCCGCCGTGCAGCGCCTTCGAAGCCTGGTTCGTCTCGGCCGCGCTCACCGATGACGCCTTCGAACGGATCGCCGGCGCGCTGCCCGCCGCCGCTCAAGCCGCCGCCACCACCCCGGAGCCCTGATGCAGACCCGCGTACACCTGATCCGCCACGGCGAGGTCCACAACCCCGACCGCATCCTCTACGGCCGGATCCCCGGCTACCGGCTCTCCGAGACCGGCCGCGCGCAGGCCGCCGCCGCCGCCGACATGCTGGCCGATGCCGACATCGTCGCGGTGATCGCCTCGCCGCTGCAGCGCGCCCAGGAGACCGCGGCGCCGATCGCCGCGGCCCACAATCTGCCCGTCGACACCGACGACGACCTGATCGAATCCACCAACATCTTTGAGGGAAAACGGGTTTCGCCCGGCGACGGCGCCTGGCGAAACCCGCGGTTCTGGTGGCACCTGCGCAACCCGCTGCGCCCGTCGTGGGGCGAGCCCTACGCCCAGATCGCCGCCCGGATGGCCACCGCGGTGGACAAGGCCCGCTCGCGGGCAGCCGGGCATGAGGTGGTCTGCGTCAGCCACCAGCTGCCGGTGTGGACGGTGCGGCAGTACCTCAGCGGCAACCGGCTCTGGCACGACCCGCGCCGCCGGCAGTGTGACGTCGGTTCGGTGACGACGCTGATCTTCGACGGTGACCGGCTGGCCGACGTCGATTACCGGGTCCCGGCCGGCGGCTGACGATGCGGGCGGTGCTGATCGCGGTGGCGGCCGTTTTGCTGGCGGGCTGCTCGGTCGGCGACGACGCGGTCACCCACGGCGGCACCTTCGAGTTCGTCTCGCCCGGCGGCAAAACCGACATCTTCTACGACCCGCCGGAAGACCGCGGCAAGCCGGGGCCGATCTCCGGGCCCGACCTGATGGACCCGCAGCGCACCATCAACGTCGACGACTTCGCCGGCAAGGTCGTCGTACTCAACGTGTGGGGGCAGTGGTGCGGACCGTGCCGCACCGAAATCACCCAGCTGCAACAGGTTTACGAGGCCACCCGCGCCGACGGCGTGGCGTTCCTGGGTATCGACGTCCGCGACCCCGAGCCGCAGGCGTCCCGTGACTTCATCACCGACCGCGGCGTGACCTACCCGTCGATCTACGACCCGGCGATGCGCACCATGATCGCGTTCGGCGGCCGGTACCCGTCGTCGGTGATCCCGGCGACCATGGTGCTCGACCGCCGGCACCGGGTGGCGGCGGTGTTCCTGCGTGAGGTGCTCGCCGAGGACCTGCGGCCGGTGGTGGCGCGGCTGGCGGCCGAGGCGCCCCGGTGAGCGGCTTCACCGCGACCGCCGCGACCGGCCCGCTGCTGCTGGCCGTCGCGGTGTCGGCGCTGGCCGGGCTGGTGTCGTTCGCCTCACCGTGCGTGGTGCCGCTGGTGCCGGGCTACCTGTCGTATCTGGCGGCGGTGGTCGGGGTCGATGAACAGCCCCGGCCCGGCACGCTCACCCCGCCCCCGTCGGCGCGGTGGCGCGTCGCGGGGTCGGCGGCGCTGTTCGTCGCCGGATTCACCGCGGTGTTTCTGCTCGGCTCGATCGCGGTGCTGGGCATGACCACCACCTTGATCACCAATCAGGTGCTGCTGCAGCGGGTCGGCGGCGCGGTGACCATCCTGATGGGACTGGTGTTCGTCGGCTTCGTCCCGGCGCTGCAGCGGCAGGTCCGCTTCACCCCGCAGCAGCTGACCACCGTGCTGGGGGCCCCGCTGCTGGGCGCGGTGTTCGCGCTGGGCTGGACGCCGTGCCTGGGGCCGACGCTGACCGGGGTCATCGCGGTTGCCTCGGCCACCGACGGCGCCGGCGTGGCCCGCGGTGTGGTGCTGGTGATCGCCTATTGCCTGGGCCTGGGTATCCCGTTCGTGGCGCTGGCGTTCGGATCCGCCAGCGCGGTGGCCGGGTTGGGCTGGCTGCGCCGGCACACCCGGGCCATCCAGATCGCCGGCGGGCTGCTGCTGATCGCGGTGGGGGTGGCCCTGGTCACCGGCGTGTGGGGCCACTTCGTGGCTGCGGTGCGCGACGGCCTGGTCTCCGATGTCAGGCTGCCGATCTGATGGTCGCCTCCCCGCCACGAACCGACACCGAGGCCCCCAGAACGGCTCGGTTCAAGGGGCTTTCGCGTCTGCTCGCGCTGATCCGCAACACCTGGCGGACGCTGACCTCGATGGGCACCGCGCTGGTGCTGCTGTTCCTGCTCGCGCTGGCCGCCATCCCGGGCGCGCTGCTGCCGCAGCGCAACCTCAACGCCGCCAAGGTCGACGAGTACCTGGCGCTGCACCCGGTGATCGGGCCGTGGCTGAACCGGCTGGAGGCCTTCGACGTCTTCTCCAGCTTCTGGTTCACCGCCATCTACGTGCTGCTGTGCATCTCACTGATCGGCTGCCTGACCCCGCGAACCCTCGAGCACCTGCGCAACCTGCGGGCCACCCCGGTGGCCGCGCCGCGCAACCTGGGCCGGCTGCCCAAACACGCCGAGACGCGGCTGACCGGTGACGCCGACGAACTCGCCGCCCAGCTGGCTGGAAAGCTGCGGGGCTGGCGGCGGATCACCCGCTCCCGCAACGGCTCCATCGAGGTGTCGGCGGAGAAGGGGTACCTGCGAGAATTCGGCAACCTGGTGTTCCATTTCGCGCTGCTGGGGCTGCTGGCGTCGGTGGCGGTGGGCCGGCTGTTCGGCTACGAGGGCAACGTGATGGTCATCGCCGACGGCGGGCCGGGATTCTGCTCGGCGTCGCCGGCGGCGTTCGACTCGTTCCGCGCCGGCACCACCGTCGACGGCACCCGGCTGCATCCGATGTGCATCCGGGTCAACGACTTCCACGCCGACTACCTGGTCTCCGGGCTGGCCACCTCCTACTCGGCGCATATCGACTACCAGGTCGGCGAGGACCTCAACACCAACCACTGGCGCCCCTACCTGCTGGAGGTCAACCGTCCATTGCGGGTCGACGGCGTGCGGGCCTACTTGCAGGGCCACGGCTACGCGCCGACCTTCACCGTGATCTTCCCGGACGGGCAGACCCGCACCCAGACGGTGCAGTGGCGCCCGGACAACCCGCTGACCCTGTTGTCGTCGGGGGCGATGCGTTTCGACCCGCCGGCCGGGACTTACCCGGATGCGACCGAGCGGCGCAAACACCAGATCGGCATCCAGGGGCTGTTCGCGCCGACCGAGGAGCTGCAGGACAAGCTGCTGTCGTCGGCGTTTCCCGCGATGAACGATCCCGCGGTGGCCATCGACGTCTACCGCGGTGACACCGGCCTGGACACCGGCCGCCCGCAGGGCCTGTTCACGCTGGATTCCCGGCTGATCCACCAGGGCCGGCTGAGCAAGGTGGCCCGATCCAACCTCAAGCCCGGCGAGCAGATCCGGCTCGACGACGGCACCCTGGTGCGCTTCGACGGGGCCGTGCCGTTCATCAACATCCAGGTCTCCCATGACCCCGCGGAACTGTGGGTGCTGGTGTTCGCGATGACGATGATGGCGGGCCTGGTGGTGTCGCTGGTGGTGCGCCGTCGCCGGATCTGGATCCGGATCGCCCCGGCGGCGGCCGGTACGGTAAACGTCGAGCTGGGCGGGCTGGCGCGTACCGATAACTCCGGCTGGGGCGACGAGTTCGAGCGGCTGACCGCGCGCCTGCTCAACAAGGAGGTCTAGATGAACCGCACCCACATCGACGTCGGCCTGGCGCGCTACTCCGACTGGGCGTTCACCTCGGCGCTGATCGTGCTGGTCATCGCGCTGCTGCTGCTGGCCGTCGAACTGGCCTACAGCCGCAGCCGGGCCACCGAGAAAGAGCAAGAGCTGGTGCCCGCCGGCGGGGTGACCGCCGACAGCGCCACCCCCGGGGTGGTGGTCCCCGTGTCGCGGCGGCCCGTCGACGAGCGGGTGGGCCGGGCCGGCCTGGCGCTGGTCTACCTGGGTATCGGGCTGTTGCTGGCCTGCATCGTGTTGCGCGGCGCCGCCACGTTGCGCCCGCCGTGGGGCAACATGTACGAGTTCATCAACCTGACCTGTTTCGCCGGGCTGGTGGCCGCCGCGGTCGCGCTGCGCCGTCCGCAGCATCGCAGCCTGTGGGTGTTCGTGCTGCTGCCGGTGCTGATCCTGCTGGCGGTCTCCGGGCATTGGCTCTATGCCACCGCCGCGCCGGTCATGCCGGCGCTGCAGTCCTACTGGCTGCCGATCCACGTGTCGGTGGTCAGCATCGGCTCGGGGGTGTTCCTGGTCGCCGGTGTGGTCAGCATCCTGTTTCTGGTGCGGTGTTCGCGGCTGAGCGACCCCGCCACCCCGGGCGCGCTGGCCAGGATGGTGCGCCGGCTGCCGGACGCGCAGACGCTGGACCGCATCGCCTACCGGACGACGATCTTCGCGTTCCCGGTGTTCGGGTTCGGCGTGATCTTCGGCGCGATCTGGG
>CAYNJD010000258.1:0-5035 GCA_964397355.1 uncultured Mycobacterium sp.
GCGCCGGCGGCCAGCACGATCGTCAGCCAGTTCAGCCAGGCGAAGTTGCCGGAGGCCACCAGCCACAGCTGGGTGACGATGATGATCGAAGCCGCCACCCCGGCGATCGGCTGCGGGGCGAACAGCCCGAACGGCACCACCAACTGGGCGAAGTGGTTGCCGGCGGCCTCGATCCGGTGCAGCGGCTTGGGTAGCTGGTGAAAGAACCAGCTCAGCGGTCCCGGCATCGGTTGGGTCTCATGGTGGTAGTACAAGCAGGTCAGGTCGCGCCAGCAGGAGTCACCGCGCAGTTTGATCAGCCCCGCCCCGAACTCGATCCGGAACAGCAGCCAGCGGGCCAGCCACATCACCAGCACCGGCGGCGCGACCCGGTCGTTGCCCAGGAATATCGCCAGGAACCCGCTCTCCAGCAGGATCGACTCCCAGCCGAACGAGTACCACGTCTGGCCGACGTTGACGATCGACAGGTACATCGCCCACAGCAGCAGCCAGACCGACATCACCGCCCACAGCGGAACCAGCTCACCGGCGCCGGCTACCAGCGCCGCCGCCAGCACCGCACCCAGCCAGCAGATGCCGGCGAAGAACCGATCCGAGTAGTACATCTGAAAGATGCTGGGCGTCACGCGGAATGGCCGCCGCTGCAGATACCGCGGCACCGGCTGCATGCCGTTTTCACCGATCAGTGCCCGGAATTGGCGTGCGGCGGCCACGAATGCGATGACGTAGACGGCCGCGATCCCGCGTTCCAGCGCCAGCCGGCCCAGCCAGTATCCGGGCCCGCTGAACCACTCCCAACCTGTGTTCACACCCGCAACTCCTCGGTGTGATGTTCATACCACCGGTTGCGGCTGGAATCAGTCAGTTGACAGCGCGCGGCGCAGCAGATGCATGGCTACCGTCGTCGACCGTTCGCGGACGTCGGCGCGGTCCCCCGGCAGCCGGGTGGTCCGGGTCAGCATCCGGCCGTCGCCGAGGGCTACGCAGAAGCACACCGTGCCCACCGGCTTGTCCGGTGTTCCGCCGCCGGGTCCGGCGATTCCGGTGATCGCCACCGCGGTGTCGGCTGCAAAGCGGCGCAGCGCACCAGCGGCCATCGCCTCGGCCACCGGCTCGGACACCGCACCGTGTTCGGCGATCAGTGCGGCGTCGACGCCGAGCAGATCGGACTTCGCGTCGTTGGAGTACGACACCACCCCGCCGGCGAGGTAGTCCGAGGCGCCCGGGGGGTCGGCCAACCGCGCCGCCAGCATGCCCGCGGTGCAGGACTCCGCGGTCGCGATCCACCGGCCGGACAGCAGCCCTGCCACCAGATCATCGATCCGCGCACCGTCTTCGGAGAAGATCGCCCGGCTGTGTCGTTCCCGCAGCAGCGTCACCAGCTGGGTATACGCCGAGGCGGCGTCGGGCTCGTAGCGGGTGACGATCTCCAGTTCGCCGCGGCGCAGACAGGTGGTGATCTCCAGGCGGTGAAAATCGGCGATGGCCTGCTGGGCGTGCCGCAGCGTGTCGGCCAGCCCGGACTCGGGCAACCCGAACATCCGCACCATCTGCTGCTCGTAGTGGGTGCGCCCCGCGATCGCTTCCTGCACCGCGGCGGTCTGAATCGCCTTGTGCCACATCGGTTGCAGCTCGCGTGGCGGCCCGGGCAGCACCACCACGGTCGGCGCGCCGGGCACCACCACCCCGGGTGCGGTACCGACCGGGTCGAGGATGGTCGAGCCGGCAGGGACCATCGCCTGCTTGCGGTTGGCCGCCCGCACCGTCGCGAAATCCGGGGCACCCGCACCGCTGAAACGCGCCATCATCGGTTTGAGGATGTCGGCGATGCGGGCTTCCAGCGCGGTGTCGAGCACCACGTCACGGCCGCAGAACCGAGCGACGGTGTCGACCGTCAGATCATCGGCTGTCGGCCCCAGGCCGCCGCTGGTGATGATCAGATCCACACCCTCGGCGGCCAGGAACCGCAGTTGTGCCTCGATGTCGCGGGGCCGGTCGCCGCAGATCGTGATGTGCGCCAACTCGACTCCCAATTCCAGGAGCCGGTCGGCCAGCCACGGCCCGTTGCGATCGGCGATCCGCCCGGTGAGTACCTCGGTACCGGTGACCACGATTCCCGCGCGTGCGCTCACCGGTCCGAGGTTACGCAGTCAGCGTCAGGGCAGACCGGGAATCAGCATGACCGCCGGCGGGGTCACCGGTGCCACCGGAGCCGTCGGCGCCGCCACCGGGGTCGTGCTGCCGAAGTTCGGCATCGGGAACGGCAGCACCGAACTCAGATTCGCCGGAATGCCGGGCAGGCCGGTGCTGGAGGTGGCCGGGGCCGTCGTACTCGACGTCTGCGGAACGTTCAAGGTGGCGGTGGCGATCGGCGCCTGCGCCGGCGAGGCGGTCGGCGCCAACGGAGTTCCGCTCAGTGCCGATGTGGTGGTCTGCAGCAGTTGCTGCGGAATGGTCGTCGAGGAGGCGACGACCTGCTCAACCACACCCGGCAGGCCCGGGTTGATCGGCACCGTGTCCGCGGTTGCGGTGGCGCTGGACGCGAGCGCCGTCAGGAACAGTCCGGCGGCGGCGCCGGCGGCGACGGTGAGGCAATTACGGATTCGTGACATGGCTTTTCCCAATCCCGTTAACGACAAGGTCGGGACCGAAGTTAGCCGTGTGAAAGATGGGGCCCGTGTGACACGAGGGGCGGTTATCCAACCGTTGCGAACCGGAGCCGCGGTGGTTATCGACCCCGCGCTATTTGGCCAGCCAGCTCTGGATTTTCGACAGGTCGGTGGTGTAGGCCAGCAGCACGGAGTCCTCGTAGTAGGCCCCGCCGTTGACGGTGCCGCTGTCGCGCCATATCGCGTGGACGTGGAACAGCCCGCGACGGTAGATGTCGACGCGCTCCCGCTGGGTGCGCTGCCACCCGAGCTGGTCGGCCTGTTCGGACAGCGTTTGCCGCACGTCGGTCGCGGTGGTCTTACTGTTCATGGAGCCCGTCTTTTCATCCATATGGCGATCACGCTATCAGCTGCCGGTTCTCCCGAAGCCCGCTGCGCCGCGTGGTCGCGCCGGTGCACGCCGCCCGACGTACCATCAACGCGATATGACCGCATCAGCGGGCGATCTGATCGCCGAGATCGGCCGGACCGAACCGGGTGCCCAGATCGGGGCGTTCTTCGATCTGGACGGCACGCTGGTGTCCGGGTTCACCGCCACCGCCCATGCCGGCGACCGGATCCGGCGGCGCCAGGCCCGGGCCGGTGAGGTGCTCGGTGTCATCGAGGCCGCGGTGCGGTATCGGCTGGGCCGTATGCAGTTCGAACGGCTGCTGGTGCGGGCGGCCGGTTATCTGCGCGGCGAGTCGATCGGCGAGCTCAACGACGTCGGCGAACGGCTCTTCGCCGACCACATCACCAGCCGGGTGTACCCGCACATGCAGCAGATCGTGCGGGCGCACCAACAGCGCGGCCACACCGTCGTGCTGAGCTCCTCGGCGCTGACCATCCACGCCGAGCCGGTCGCCCACCACCTGGGGATCGAGCAGGTCTTGTGCAACCGGTTCGAACTCGACGAGCAGGGTGTGCTGACCGGCGACATCGTCAAACCGGTGGTGTGGGGCGCCGCGAAGGCCGCTGCGGTGCAGCGATTCTGCGAGGACAGCGGGATCGACGTTTCGCAGAGCTTCTTCTACGCCGACGGCGACGAGGACGTCGCGCTGATGTCGGTCGTGGGCCGGCCCCGGCCGGTCAACCCGCGCCCGCGGCTGGCGGCGCTGGCCGCCCAGCACGGCTGGCCGGTGCTGCGCGTCGCCGGGACCGGCCGGGGCTCGGGCCGGTCGTTGCGCCGCGCCGCCGGTTTCGGTGTCGCGGTGCTGCGCGCGGTAGCCAGCCGCTGACCTGGACACGATCGGCGGTAGTGTTGCTTCTACGCAGCCCACGCGTGGCCGACTGGCCTGGCGCACCCGAGTCTGGTACTAAATTAGAACACGTTTCACTTCAACCCGCCGCCTTTGAATGGAGTAGGTCATGCACACTCCCATCTGCGACGAACTCGGCATCGAGTTCCCGATCTTCGCTTTCACCCACTGCCGTGACGTGGTGGTCGCGGTGAGCAAGGCCGGTGGTTTCGGGGTGCTCGGTGCGGTCGGCTTCACCCCGGAACAGCTGGAGATCGAGCTGAACTGGATCGACGAGAACATCGGGGATCACCCCTACGGCGTCGACATCGTCATCCCGAACAAGTACGAGGGCATGGACTCCGACCAGTCCGCCGAGGAGCTCGCCGAATCGCTTCGCAAGCTGGTGCCTCAGCAGCACCTCGACTTCGGCAAGAAGCTCCTCGCCGACCACGGCGTGCCGGTAGAGGGCGCCGACGAAGACAGCCTGCAGCTGCTCGGCTGGACTGAGGCGACCGCCACCCCGCAGGTCGAAGTGGCACTGCAGCACCCGAAAGTGACGATGATCGCCAACGCGCTCGGGACTCCGCCTGCCGACATGATCTCCCACATCCACGAGGCCGGCCGCAAGGTTGCCGCGCTGTGCGGCTCCGCCTCGCAGGCGCAAAAGCACGCCGCGGCCGGTGTGGACATCATCATCGCTCAGGGCGGCGAGGCCGGCGGCCACTGCGGTGAGGTGGGCTCGATCGTGTTGTGGCCCGAGGTCGTCAAGGCCGTGGCGCCGGTACCGGTGCTGGCCGCGGGCGGTATCGGGAGCGGCCAGCAGATCGCGGCGGCCCTGGCGCTGGGCGCGCAGGGCGCGTGGACGGGTTCGCAGTGGCTGATGGTCGAGGAATCCTCCAACACCGAGGCCCAGCATGCGGCGTACATCAAGGCCAGCAGCCGCGACACCGTTCGCAGCCGGTCGTTCACCGGCAAGCCGGCCCGGATGCTGCGCAACGACTGGACCGAGGCCTGGGAGCAACCGGATAACCCCAAGCCGCTCGGTATGCCATTGCAGTACATGGTTTCGGGGATGGCGGTGCGAGCCACCAACAAGTACCCCGACGAGAGCGTCGACGTCGCGTTCAACCCGGTCGGCCAGGTCGT
>CAYNJD010000259.1:0-5030 GCA_964397355.1 uncultured Mycobacterium sp.
GGGCAAGTCAGCGCACGATGAGATCCCGTACCGCCGAACTCGTGTGCGGTTGCCACAGCCCCTGCATCGGCACCAGTAGCGGTTCGTCGAGCTCGACGACCGTGACGGCGCCGTCGGCGGCCGCTCCCGGCGGAGCGGTGACGAAGGCGACGGCCTGCTCGGTCAACGCCGCCACTTCGGGCGGGCACCCCTGCACCCGGCTGACGCGGTACTGCGGTTCGAACCCGGCACGCCGGCAGGCATTGATGAGGAAGTCGCTGTAGTACGACGCACCGGGCGGTGCCCACAGTGCGATCACCTCGTCGGCCAGCTCGGCGACGCCGATGCGGGTGCGTCCGGCCAGCGGGTGGTCGCTGCGCACCGCCACCCGAAGCGCGTCGTAGCGGATCACCGCACCGGCGAGTTGCTCCTGGGGAACCACCGCGCGGCGCAGCGCCAACTGCACGACGCCGTCGCGCACCCCGGCGGTGAGCCGGTCGGGGAACAGCTGCATGACCGTGAACGAGGTGTCGGGTGCGGCGGCGATCGCCGGTTCGATCAGGGCGTACACCTCGAGGTTGCTGATCGCAGGGGAGTGGCCGACGACGAATTCCTCCGGGGCCGCGCCGGCCGCGGCCCGGGTGTGCGCCGTGATCGTTCTGGCCGCGGCCAGCAGCGCGCGGCCCTCATCGATCAGTGTCTGACCGGCGGGGGTCAGTGCGATGCGCCGGCCGGAGCGCACCAGCAACGTCGCGCCGATCTCCTTCTCCAGCTGCCGTACCGAGTGCGACAGTGCCTGCTGCGACAGGTGCAGCTGTCCGGCGGCACTGGTGAAGCCGGCGCCGTCGACGACGGCGATGAAGTGGGTCAGTCGGCGCAGGTCCGGGACCGGAAACATCGACTCATACTAGCCACAAGCATAGTTTGTTGATTCCTCGCATATTACTGTTTTTCATTTGTTCTTCACGCGGCTAGGTTCGGGTTCTGACGACAAGGAGGGCGACCATGAGCGACATGACGGGCAAGTCCGCGGTGGTGGCGGCCGGCGCCAAGAACCTGGGCGGGCTGATCAGCACCACGCTGGCGCGGAGCGGCATCAACGTCGCGGTGCACTACAACAGCGACAGCTCCGAACCCGACGCCGACAAGACCGTCGCCGCGGTGCGCGATGCCGGCGCCCGGGCGATCAAGGTACAGGGCGATCTGACGGTACCGGCCAATGTCGCCACCCTGTTCGACGCTGCGGTGGACGCATTCGGCGGGGTGGATTTCGCGGTCAACACGGTCGGCAAGGTGTTGCGCAAGCCGATGCTGGAAACCACTGAGGCCGAATATGATTCGATGTTCGATATCAACGCCAAGTCCGCCTACTTCTTCCTGCAGCAGGCCGGCAAGCGGCTCAACGACGACGGTTCGGTGGTGACGATCGTGACCGCGCTGCTCGGCGCGTTCACCGACGGCTACTCCACCTATGCCGGCTCCAAGAGCCCGGTGGAGCACTTCACCCGGGCGGCGGCCAAGGAGTTCGGGACGCGGGGCATCAGCGTCAACAGCGTCGCGCCCGGGCCGATGGACACCCCGTTCTTCTATCCGCAGGAGACCCCGGAGCGCGTCGAATTCCACAAGTCGCAGGGGATGGGCAACCGGCTGACCAAGATCGAGGACATCGCACCGCTGGTGCTGTTCCTGCTCGACGGCGGCCACTGGATCACCGGGCAGACCATCTTCGCCAACGGCGGCTATACCACGAGGTAGCGGCGGACCCCACCGCGCGGTCGAGCCCTACAGCGGGATGTTCTTGTGGCGGCCGCGCCGGGCGGGAGCCTCGGCGAGTGCCTGGGTGATCTTGCTGCGGGTGTGCGACGGGTCGATCTTCTCGTCGACAACGCCGATGTCGATGGCGCTGTCCACCCCGCCGGCGATCCGCTCGTGCTCGGCGGCCAACTCCTCGTGCAGCGCCTCGCGCTCGTGCTCGGGGGCGGCCGCCAGCTTCTTCTTGTGCAGGATGCCGACCGCGGCCTTGGCCCCCATCACCGCGACCTCGGCGTCCGGCCAGGCGAACACCTTGGTGGCGCCCAGTGACCGGGAGTTCATCGCGATGTAGGCGCCACCGTAGGTCTTGCGGGTGACCAGCGTGACCCGCGGCACGGTGGCCTCGCCGAAAGCATGCAGCAGTTTGGCGCCGCGGCGCACCACGCCGCCCCACTCCTGGCCGACACCGGGCAGGTAACCCGGCACGTCGACGATCACGATCAGCGGAATCCCGAACGCGTCGCACAACCGCACGAATCGCGCGGACTTCTCGGCGCTTTCGGAGTTCAGGCAGCCACCCAGCCGCAGCGGGTTGTTGGCCAGCACCCCGACGGTGCGCCCGGACAGCCGGCCCAGCCCGACCACCATCGACGGGGCCCACTTGGCCTGGAACTCGTCGAACGGGGCGTCGTCATCGAGCAGTGAGTTCACCAGCGGGTGCACGTCGTAGGCCCGCCGGGCCGACTCGGGCAGCAGCGCGTGCAGGTCGGTGTCCTCGGCTTCGGCCTTGCTGCGGTCGAAATGGCCCTGCTGGCAGAACAATCCGACCAGACGGCGGCCTCGCTCGTAGGCGTCGAGCTCGTCGTCGGCGACGATGTGGCACACCCCGGACTTCTTGTGGTGGGTGTCGGGGCCGCCGAGCGCGGCCATGTCGACGTCCTCACCGGTGACGCTGCGCACCACGTCGGGGCCGGTGACGAACACCCGGCCCTCGGGGGCCATCACGATGACGTCGGTCAGTGCCGGGCCGTAGGCCGCACCGCCGGCGGCGAAGCCGACCACCACCGAGATCTGCGGAACGTAGCCGGAGGCCCGGATCATGGCCTCGAAGACCCGCCCCACCGCGTGCAGCGCGCGCACCCCCTCGGCCAGCCGGGCACCACCGGAGTGCCACAGGCCCACGATCGGGCTCTGCTCGGCGATCGCGGTGTCGTAGGCGTTGACGATGTGGTCGCAGCCGTCGATGCCCATCGCACCGCCCATCACGGTGCCGTCGGTGCAGAACGCGATGGTGCGTACCCCGTTGACGTCGCCGGCGGCGGCCAGCACCCCGGAGCGGTCGCGCTGGTGCAGCAGCTCCACGGTGCCGTCGTCGAAGAACGTCGACAGCCGCAGCAGGGGGTCGCGCGGGTCGAGTGATTCGCCCACCGTCTCGGGAGCCATGGTCGTCATCGCGCGTCTCCTTGTCGTTGATGCTTGTGCCGCTGGGCGGCCGTCAGTACCGGCCGAAGACGAGCGCGACGTTGTGCCCGCCGAATCCGAACGAGTTGTTGATGGCGTACTGGTAGTTGCCCTGCCTGGGTTCGCCGGCCACCACGTCCAGGTCGATCTCGGGGTCGAGATTGGTCAGGTTGAGGGTCGGCGGAATGACCTGATCGCGCAACGTCAGAACGGTCAGGATCGACTCCGCCGCGCCGGCCGCGCCCACCGAGTGCCCCAGTGCGGACTTGGGAGCGTAGACCGCCGCCTTCCCGCCGCCCTTACCCAGCGCATTGTCGATGGCGTGCGACTCGGCGACGTCACCGACCGTGGTCGCGGTGGCGTGGGCGTTGACGTGGTCGATGTCGCCCGGGGCCAGCCCGGCCAGCTGGATCGCCCGCGTCATCGCGTGACCGGCCTGCTCACCGTTGGGATCGGGTGCCACGATGTGGTAGCCGTCGGAGGTGACGGCACCACCCATGATCCGGGCGATGATGTTGGCGCCGCGCGCTTTTGCGTGCTCTTCGGTCTCGATCACCATCAGCGCACCGGCCTCGCCGAACACGAATCCGTCGCGGTCGCGGTCGAAGGGACGGCAGGCACCGGCCGGGTCGTCGTTGTTCGTCGACATCACGATGCGCATCTGGGCGAAGCCGGCGATCGGCACCGCCTCGATGCGCTGTTCCACCCCGCCGCAGATCGCGATGTCGGCTTCGCCGAGCACGATCTGCTGCCAGGCCCGGGCGATGCCCTCCGACCCGGACGCGCACGCCGATATCGACGTCAGCACACCGGCCTTCGCCTTCTGGTCCAGGCCGATGGTCGCCGCCGCGGCGTTGGGCATGTACTTCTGCACGGTCAGCGGCGAGACCGCTTTGAGCCCGCGCTCCCGCATGTCGTCGTAGGCGAAGACCAGCTCCTCGGTGGAACCCAGCCCGGTGCCCACCGACACCATCAGTCGTCTGGTGTCGACCTCGGGTGAGCCGGCGTGCTCCCAGGCCCGCCGGCTGAGCACCAGCGCCACCTTCTGCAGGTAGGACAGCCGCCGCAGCTCAGTCCGACTCAGCCCTTCGTCGAAGGCCTCCGGTGTCTCGACGAGATGCCCGCCGATGCGGACCGGCAGGTCGAACTCCTCGACGAACGAATCGGTGAGCTTGCGGATACCACTTTGGCCATCCAGCAGCCGTTTCCACGTCTCTTCCGCATCCGAGGCCAGCGGCGATGTCAGGGCAAAGCCGGTGACGACGACGTTAGGCAGACCGTTTCCTGTGTCCAGCGTTGACATGGCTGTTGCGAACTTCCCTCTCCTGGTACTGGGTGTCAGTACCGCCCGAAGGCGAGCGCGACGTTGTGCCCACCGAATCCGAATGAGTTGTTGATGGCGTAGGAGTACTCGCCGTAGCGAGGCGCACCGGCCACCACGTCCAAGTCGATCTCGGGGTCTGGAGTCTCGTAGTTCAGCGTCGGCGGGATGACCCCGTCGCGCAGCGAGAGCACCGTCAGCACCGACTCCAGCGCACCGACCGCCCCGATGGAGTGGCCCAGCGCCGACTTGGGTGCGTACACCGCGGCGTGCTCGCAACCGGCTTCCCGGATCGCGTTCGCCTCGGCGGTGTCACCGATCGGAGTGGCAGTGCCGTGGGCGTTGATGTGGTCGATGTCCTTGGCGGACAGGCCCGCCAACTCCAGCGACCGCGTCATCGCCCGGCCGGCCCGCTTGCCATCGGGGCCGGGAGCCACCATATGGTAGGCGTCGGAGGTGATTCCGGCACCCATCAGCCGGGCCAGCGGCTTGGCGCCGCGAGCCTTGGCGTGCTCCT